>NZ_KV796546.1:0-9053 GCF_001809225.1 Corynebacterium sp. HMSC077G07
CCGAGCGGACACACTTTTTGCTACTTAACCCGGAAGAGCAGCCGGCCGGCTTTTGTATGTAGAGCTAGTTTTAGGGCGGGGCTAGATGAAGTCCCCGTCACCTTGGACGTACACCGCCGGATCGCACAACGGCTTGTGCTCGTCGGGCTTGGCAGGGCGTACGCGGCCCGGAATTCCTATCACGATGGAATCGGGTGGGCAGCTGTGGGTGACCACGGAGTTGGCGCCGACTGATGAGCCTGCACCAATTGTGATGGGGCCAAGGACTTTCGCACCTGCTCCGACGGTGACGTTGTCCTCCAGGGTGGGGTGGCGTTTTACCTTCTCCAGTGAGCGGCCGCCAAGCGTCACGCCGTGGTAGAGCATGCAGCCGTCACCGATTTCTGCGGTTTCGCCAATGACGATGCCCATACCGTGGTCGATGAAGAACCTTCGGCCAATTTGAGCGCCCGGGTGAATCTCAATACCAGTCAGCCAACGGGAAAACTGTGCGAGTACTCGTGCAATGCCCTTGGAAATCCCGCCTCGTTTCCAGAGGCGGTGCGAGAATCGGTGAATCCAGATTGCGTGTAGGCCGGAGTAGACAATGGCATTTTCTACATCACTGCGCGCAGCTGGGTCGTGCGCGCGGGCATTGTCCAGATCCTCTTTGAGGATTCGGAAAAAGTCACTCATGGGCGTCAATTCTATCTGGTCGGAAGTGTGGGCAATGAAAAAACCCGCTTGCCGACGGAAAGTGCCAGCTAGCGGGCTCTGCAGAGAAGGTTACGGGCGTTTATAGCGCTTGGTCTTAGTCGCGCAGATCCTCGTACAGGATGGAGGAGACGTAGCGCTCGCCGAAGTCAGGAACAATCACGACGATGTTCTTGCCCTCGGACTCCGGGCGGGCTGCAATCTCGAGAGCAGCCTTGATGTTTGCACCGGCAGAAATGCCGCCGAGGATGCCCTCGGCTGCAGCGACCTTGCGGGAGACCTCAATAGCGTCCTCGTTGGTAACCGCAATGATCTCGTCGAGAAGCTCCTGATCGAGAACCTCTGGGACGAAGTTTGCGCCCAGACCCTGAATCTTGTGCGGGCCGGCGGTGCCCTCGGTCAGCAGCGGGGAGGCCTTCGGCTCAACGGCAACCAGCTTGATGTCCGAGTTGTGCTTCTTCAGCGTGCGACCAGCACCGGTAATGGTGCCGCCGGTGCCGACACCAGCCACGAAGTAATCAACCTTGCCGTCGGTAGCTTCCCAGATTTCTTCACCAGTGGTTGCCTCGTGGATAGCCGGGTTGGCCGGGTTGGCGAACTGGGAAGCCAGGATTGCATTGTCGGTGTTAGCCACGATTTCGTTGGCCTTATCGACAGCGCCGCGCATGCCATCCGCGCCCGGGGTGAGTACAAGCTCAGCGCCAAATGCGCGCAGAACGACGCGGCGCTCCTGGCTCATGGTGTCCGGCATAGTGAGAATGACCTTGTAACCGCGGGCTGCGCCGACCATTGCCAGCGCGATACCGGTGTTGCCCGAGGTACCCTCGACGATGGTTCCGCCCGGCTTGAGCTCGCCAGAGCGCTCGGCGGCATCGATAATTGCGTTGCCGATGCGGTCCTTGACCGAGTTGGCAGGGTTGTAAAACTCCAGCTTGGCAATCACGTTGCCCGGCAGGCCCTCGGTAACACGGTTGAGCTTAACCAGCGGGGTGTTGCCGATCAGTTCAGTGACATCGTTATAAATAGTCATTAATCTTATCCAGTCCGGAAATCACAGAGGACTTCCTAATGAGTTTTCGCGTGTAGCCGTAGTGTACGCCTGATCCTGCAATTAGTACAGACCAGTTCGTCTATTTTATGGCTTGCGTAGGGAAGTGGAAGCTGTCAGTTCCGGTGTTGCCACCGTCATAGTCGCCGCGGCCGGCGTCGTCGCAGTCGCACCGCTATTGTCGCAATGCTCCTGCTCTTGCCACGTTAACGCTATCTCATTGCCTTGCTCGTCCTTACCTCCATTGTGAGGGTAAAGAGCATTAAAGTTTCTTAGAATCCACTATTCTGAGACGTGATTTACAGTGCACGGGAATGCCTTGTAAATAGGCAGCGGCCCTCGCCACTGTGATTGGGCGCGATTGCGGCCCTTATCTGCACAGCGGTTATATGCGACAACCGGAAAACGCAGACAATGGACTCAGCGATTGCGGTGCTTCGTCGAAGCCACTCAGGGGGACTCAAACCTTTGGGGAAGGAGACGAAGCATTAATAGAAGTGTGAAGCTTTCCTCAGCCCATCAGCCAGGAGACCGACTGTAAATCATCCAATTCGCGTCCGCGGATTGGCGGTCGAGCGGTGCTGTCGAGGTGAATAGCGCCGTAGAAAGATGATTTACATCATGCATATTGCTGAGGGATTTCTCCCAGTTACTCATTGCATTGGGTGGGGCGTAGCTGCCGCTCCCTTTGTCATTCACGGCGCAATTCAAGTCAAGCGCACTATGAAAGAACATCCCGGTAGCGGCATGCTGCTCGGTGCTGCCGGCGCGTTTACCTTCGTGCTTTCCGCAATCAAGATTCCATCCGTGACGGGTTCCACTTCGCACCCGACGGGTACAGGTTTTGGTGCTGTAATCTTCAAACCTCCGGTGATGGCGCTGCTTGGCTCCATCGTGTTGCTCTTCCAAGCAATCTTGCTCGCTCACGGCGGCATTACGACGCTCGGTGCGAACATCTTCTCCATGGCAATCGTCGGCCCGTGGGTCGGCTACGCCTTCTACGTATTGACTCGAAAGCTCGGCGGAGGCCTACTACCAGGTGTGTTTATGGCAGCGTTCTTGGCTGACCTCTCCACCTACGTGGTGACCTCCATGCAGCTCGCTCTTGCACACCCGGCAAACCCGGGCGGTGTCGGCGGCGCTCTGGCTACATTCCTCGGCCTGTTCGCTATCACGCAGATTCCGCTGGCGATCATCGAGGCTCTGGTCACCGTCATTCTCATGCGCACCCTGCTGGCCGTGGCACATTCTGAGCTCCTCGATCTCGGCTTCCTGTCCCGCTTCGGTGATGCGCCAGCACCGGCGCTGGAGGCGAAAGCTGCAGAAGCCACGGCTGACGCTGTTGCAGGATCTGTCACTTCGCAGAATGCGGCAGCTGCATCCGTATCTGGCCAGAAGCAGTAGCCGTCGTCAAGCGAAAAGAAGCGAAAGAGAGCACGATTATGAATGCAAAAAACAACGCGCAGATTGTCGACGCACAGGCAGCTAGCCAGCCGAAGAAGAACTCCGTGTGGGTCAGCGTTGGTCTCATTGTCCTGGTAGTCGTAATTGCCATGTTCCCGCTGTTCTTCAACTACGGGGACGACGACGCCGAGGAGCCGTTCGCCGGCACTGATGCCACCGCTACGGAGACAATTCAGGAAATCGACCCGAACTACGAGCCGTGGTTCGAGCCACTCGTCGGCGAGCTGCCGGGTGAGGTCGAGTCGGGTCTGTTCGCGCTCCAGGCCGTTATCGGTGCTGGCGTCCTGTTCTACGTTATTGGCTTCTACCGAGGGAAGGCTGCTGCGCGTTCGGACAAGCGCGAGAAAGAGCAGTGAATGCGCTAGAAGCTGCAGCGGCGCGCAGCGCTTGGGCACGCCGCAACGTGGGTGAAAAGATTCTGCTGCTCGGTGGGCTGCTGATTCTGGCGGTTGCGCTACCGCCAATTCCCTTTGCGCCTGTCATTGCGGTCATTGCTTGGTCTATTGCGTACATAGCCCGAGTGCCCCGCAAGCTGTATGTGGCAATGGTGCTGGCACCGGCGGCTTTTGTGCTCGTCGGCGCGTTTCCGCTTTTGGTAGCGCTTACTCCCGACGGTCTCGCGTGGTCGCCGGATGGCCCGCAGCGAATGGCGCAGGTTGTGATGCGTTCGTTTGCGGGTATCAGCTGCACGATGGTCTTTGCGCTGACCACTCCGATTTCGGAGCTCATTGCCTGGCTCGACAAGCACGGCTTGCCGCGATACTTGACGTACCTCGCCGAGGTGATTTACCGGATGACCGGCGTGCTGATTCACTCCGCACACTCGATGACGGAAGCGCAAGCACGACGCTTGGGACACTCCACGCGCCGGGCGATGATCCGAGATGTAGCGGCACAGTCCGCCAGCCTCTTTGTCATTGCCTTTACCCGCGCGCGCAAGATGCAAGAGGGAATCGAGCTGCGCGCCGATCCGAGCGCAATGAAAGTACTGGTGATTTCGCGGCCCAGGCAGCCGAAGTTCATCGTGATATCCAGTGCATTACTTTTGTCGTTGATTGCGGCCTGGGCGCTGCTGAAATGGGGTGTATAGGGATGTCGAGCAGCAGGAAAAATCGCGCTGATCACGTACATGGTGCCAACGGTGTCATTGTCGAAGCGGCTGCAGTTACATACGCTTACGACGAAACCCACGTTCTGAAAGGCGTGGATCTGGCAATTTCGGGTGGCGAGCGCCTAGCGCTGTTGGGGGCAAACGGTTCTGGCAAGTCCACGCTGTTGCGTATGCTCGCGGGAGCGTCTAAGCCCAATAGTGGTGAGGTTCGCCTTGACGGCACCGCCTACAAGTACTCCCGGCACGGCCGCAATACGGTCCGCCGCTCAGTACAGATGGTCACGCAGGATCCGGATGAGCAAATCTTCGCGGCTAGCGTGTTTGCAGACGTCTCTTTCGGTCCCGTCAACCTGGGGCTTAAGAACGAGGAAGTCGAGCGGCGCGTCCGGGAGGCCCTAGGTACCGCCGAAATCACCGATCTCGCCGAACGCGTTCCGCACCAGCTTTCCTATGGTCAGCGCAAGCGCGTCGCTCTCGCAGGCGCGCTGGCGATGCACCCACGTGTGTTGCTTCTCGACGAACCCTCCGCCGGCCTCGATCCGCAGGCGACCCGAAAGCTTGCACACACGCTCAATCAATTGCGCGATCAGAGCACTGCCGTCGTCGTCGCCACGCACGACATCGACTTCGCGTGGAATTTCGCCGATAGGGCAGCGGTGCTTGCCGACGGCAAACTGCGCGTCGGCGCCAAGGAAGAAATTTTGGCCGATCGACGGTTGGTCGAACATGCTCGACTGGCTTTGCCCTGGGCGCCCGTGGTCTCCAAGGCGATTGGGCGAGATGTGTGCCATCCAGAGGATGTTTAGGCGAGTGGCTTGGTTGGTGAATAGCTCATCGATATGTGCAGCTAAACCGCGCTAAAAATGAGAAAAACGCCCGCGGGCAGGGCGTAATGCCTATGAAAATAGGCCTAGAAATATAGGCGAAGCTGTCGCATTTCTTCGCTTCCATTTCACGTCACACCTGTCCGCGGGCGATCTCCGTGGCCGTGACACTTTGCAGTGCCCTCGGCGCATCAGGCAGGTATTCGGACTTTCTGGCGTGACCGACAATAAGGGGATGACGACTGCCGCAAGCTTCAATGCTTACGTGCAGATCCTTATTATCAATTTTCCTACTTTTCGCCGCTTCCCAAGGTTGAAATAACCTCAGTGCCGTTGGCGAATTTTGTTCCAGATTACCGCTGCGGGACAGTTCCGGAATTGCACCGGATTCCCTCTTGCGTTTGCTGTGCACCACCTTCGGACAACCACGTGGAGGACGTAGCATTGAAAGTGGAACTCAACAAAACCTGTTGCATGTATGACAATAGCGCACGATGCAAAATAAGCGAAGGTCTTTTTCGAAAATGTCCGCATTGGGGGTAAAACGCCGTTCATTACCCTCTGTTATTAACATTCACGCAGTTTGTTAGCGGAAAAATAGCTACCCCCTGCCTTGTATTTATTCGGCCGAGGCGGGGCTAATGACAGGATTTATCCTGGTATTTTCTTTACGTACTTGTAGAGAAACCTAGTTGTTTCCTAAGATTGTGTGACGGATGCCTTAATGCAGGTGTACCCGTTCGGAGGGTACTATCTACTTTGTACGGTTTACAGCCCCCGAAAGGGTCAGTGGCCGCTGAGCGGTAGTTGGCCATTTCGTAGGAGTGTAAGTCGGCGCGAAGTCACAGGCTGATGGTGCCTCTGTGGGTGCCAGTGAAGCAATTTGCCCGTTACGCAGGAGGACGCGAGATGGATCCCCACCGCATTCTGGACGACAATGAGGTTATTAAGTCGTCCTTGGTCGCCCTAAAGAATGCGACTGGTATTCCGGTCACAATGTATGCGGAAGTCACCGATAACTCTAAGATGCAGATCAACAACTGGGTTGGCCTGCGTACTCCGGCCCTGCAGAATCTGACTGTGGAATCGGGTGCGGGTGTCGGTGGTCGCGTGTTGGCCACGCGCCGCCCGGTGGGTGTCAGTGACTACCTGCGCGCCAAGGTTATTACCCATGAGTATGACGACAAGATTCGTGACGAAGGCCTGCACTCGCTGGTCGCCGTGCCGGTGATCGTTTCGCGTCTTGTCCGTGGCGTGCTCTACGGTGGCGTGCACTCCTCGGTGCGCCTGGGGGACAAGGTTCTTGAAGAGGTCACAATGACCGCCCGTTGCCTGGAGCAGGACCTCGCTGTCGTCGATGCCTGCCGCAACATGGATCGTTCTGGCAACGGTAAGGGCGGCCGCATCATGAATGGCGCTGAGTGGGAGCAGGTTCGTTCCACGCACTCCAAGCTGCGCATGCTCGCTAACCGTGTGGATGACGAGAAGCTGCGCCAGGAACTCGAGGTGCTCTGTGACCAGATGGTCACCCCGGTTCGCGTCAAGCAGACCACCAAGCTGTCGGCTCGTGAGCTCGATGTTCTCGCCTGTGTCGCCCTCGGTCACACCAACGTCGAGGCCGCAGAGGAAATGGGCATCGGTGCCGAGACGGTTAAGTCCTACCTCCGCTCCGTAATGCGCAAGCTGGGCGCCCATACTCGCTACGAGGCCGTCAACGCGGCCCGTCGCATCGGCGCACTGCCGTAAACCGCTTGACGACGGTTCCTTTGCGCCCAAACCCGCGGGTATTGGGGTAGTCAGTTCTGCTACTTGCTCCGCTACTTACCCCCTGCTTGCCGCTGGGCTTCGCGCTCACCACCGGGGATCCACTTAACGTCGTTTCCGTCATTGGCCACTCTCGAAAGAATAAACAACAGGTCAGACAGGCGATTGAGATACTTCGCCGGTAGGACTGAGGTGGTTTCGGGAAATTCGCGGCAGGCAGCCCATGCTGCACGCTCGGCTCGGCGAGTAATCACCCGAGCTGTGTGTAGCAGTGCTGCGGCTGGTGTGCCTCCCGGGAGGATGAAGGAATCCAGTTTCGGCAGTTGTTCATTGAATTGGTCGCACCAGTGCTCGAGTCGCTCGATGTAATCCGGCTCGATACGCAACGGCGGGTACTTCGGGGTTTCTTCAATAGGTGTTGCCAGGTCGGCTCCGGCATCAAATAGGTCATTCTGCACGTAGCGAATGACAGCCGAGATTTCGTCGTCAAGCGTGCCGAAACTGAGCGCCTGGCCGAGTGCGGCGTTGGCCTCCTCGCACGTGGCGTAGGCGATAAGGCGAGAATCATCCTTGGGAACGCGGCTGAAATCGGATAATCCAGTGGTGCCGTCGTCGCCGGTGCGAGTGTAAATGCGAGTTAGATGAACGCTCATAGCTTCAAGCCTAAGCGCGATATTGCGAAATGTGGTTGGCTGGGGGAGTGGGAAATGAGCGATTTCTGGTTAAAGGCGGAGCGACGCTAAATGGTCAGGTTCAGATTTCCGGGGCGAAGAACTCGGTTCTGAAACTGATGGGTGCGGCGCTTCTCGCCGAGGGCACGACAGTACTGACGAACTGCCCTGAAATTGACGACGTGCCATTGATGCAAAAAGTCCTCGAAGGTCTCGGCTGCTCCGTGACGCGCGAGGGCGACCGGATTGAAATCACGGTGCCCGAAGAACTCTCGCATCACGCTGACTTCGATGCCGTGCGCCAGTTCCGCGCTTCGGTCTGTGTGCTCGGGCCGCTGACGGCGCGTACCCGTAACGCGATTGTCGCACTGCCCGGTGGTGACGCTATTGGTTCCCGCCCGCTGGACATGCATCAGGCTGGCCTGGAGAAATTGGGAGCACGCACCTATATTCACCACGGTTGCGTGGTGGCTGAGGCGGGGCGACTCAAGGGGGCGAACATCAAGCTGGACTTCCCGTCCGTCGGCGCGACCGAGAATATTCTGACCGCGGCCGTACTAGCGGAAGGTACGACTGTGCTGGATAACGCCGCCCGTGAGCCCGAAATTGTCGACCTGTGCGAGATGCTCGTGGAGATGGGCGCCAAGATTTCGGGTGCGGGATCTAACACCATCACGGTTGAGGGCGTAGAGAAGCTGCACCCGACTGAGCACAAGGTTGTCGGCGACCGAATTATCGCAGGGACCTGGGCTTATGCTGCAGCGATGACCGGCGGCGATATTACGGTCGTTGGCATTAACCCTAAGTACCTGCACCTTCCTCTGGAAAAACTGAAGAACGCAGGCGCTCAGGTCGAGACCTACCCGCAGGGCTTCCGCGTGCGTATGGACAGGCGTCCGCAGGGTGTGAACTATCAAACGCTGCCATACCCAGGCTTTCCGACGGACATGCAGCCCATGGCCATTGCTCTGTCCGCGGTGTCCGAAGGGACGTCAGTGCTTACCGAGAACGTTTTTGAGTCGCGCTTCCGGTTTGTCGACGAGATGATTCGCCTCGGCACGGACGCGACTATCGATGGCCACCACGTGATGATTCGCGGAAAGAAAACGCTGAGTTCCGCACCTGTGTGGTCTTCGGACATTCGCGCCGGAGCGGGACTAGTGCTTGCTGGGCTGTGTACTGAAGAAGGTGACGTCACTGAGGTGCACGATGTCTATCACATCGACCGTGGCTACCCGGGCTTCGTAGAGACACTCAATTCTCTTGGCGCTTCTGTTGAACGGGTTAGCTAGTGATTGTTGGCCTCTGGTCAATGGCTAACGGCTAAGCGCACGGTGCTAGTTAAACGCGCGGTGCGGAAAACCATCGCAAGTCTTCGGTTCTGGATGCTTCAGAACCGTAAGGAGTGATTCTCCTGTGGTGGCTTGTGGTGGTTTTCGCTATTTTACCTGGGGTTTTGTGTCTTTGGGTGGGGTGTG
>NZ_KV796547.1:0-399 GCF_001809225.1 Corynebacterium sp. HMSC077G07
CCCCACAGTGCAGCCAACCTGCCACTGGCCTGACGCGGCGAGGCGCCACGGTTGAGCAGATTGACAACCTGGGCGCGCAAAAATCGATTGTCATCGAGTTTGCGCGGCTTTGGACGAGCAAGACGCCCGCGGCTGGCCTGATCAGCGTGATAGGCATCGTAGATACCATCGACGCTGTTGCGTGCGATTTCACGACTGATAGTGGATTGACTACGACAGACCATCTGGGCGATACGCCGGTGCGAATGACCTGCCCGCAGGCAATCGGCAATAAGTAAGCGTTCCGCCAGCCCTAGCCGCCGACCAGCGCCAACACGAGATACATCACCAGGTGTTATCCGACTGCGGGTATTCATAGTGGTTAAACTAGCCCGCCGGTTATACACCGTGGTTGTGCAC
>NZ_KV796548.1:0-40782 GCF_001809225.1 Corynebacterium sp. HMSC077G07
GTGATGCATTCACCGCCTGAACCTACCGGGCCAATTTTGACATAAACGCAGTCAGTAACTTCCATCGCCCCACCGCCCCCAGCCATAAACGCTGTCACCGCCTGAACCTACCTCCTCCAAAAACCAAAAACCGCAACCTTTGGCCACAGTAAAACTGCGACTTCAGATTGCGGTTTTGGCAATAAATGAGGAAGCTATTTGCTTCGCGCTAGCCTAAATAAGGCTTAGCCCTGACGGGCCTTGAAGCGCGGCTCCTTCTTGTTGATCACGTAGACCTTGCCACGACGGCGCACGACCTGAGCGCCCGGCTTGTTCTTCAGCGACCGAAGGGACTTGCGGACCTTCATTCGGGCGCTCCTTTCTACTCGGCTCCGAAACGGGAATGTGCACACTGCACTCTCCCCGGACAATCACCCCAGTGACTGCCTGGCAACGCACCCTTCCTGATAATCCGAAGAAATATCAAAGAGGATGCGTTACGACACGAGTTGCCATACTACCTAATAAGCGGAATAACTCCAAAAATCCGGGGGAAACATGTTCTTTGACGGGCAACCCCAAGATCGCGACTCCCCACGTTGCAACTGCTTCCACTTCTCTACTTGGCAGCGGCAATCATGTACTCGCGGACCTCGGCAAGCGTCTTACCTGAGGTCTCCGGCACCGCCTTGATGGTGAATACCAGCGCAATTGCGCCCGTAATGGCAAAGAAGAAGAACGACCACGCACCACCGACAGCATCCACCATCGGAAGAAAAGCCTGCGCCACAAACCAATTCGCAACCCATAGCGCGAGCCCTGCCAGCCCCATACCCAGGCCACGAGCCTCTGTCGGGATGATCTCGGAAATCAGGAGCCAGGTCGCCACCGACACAGCCGCCTGCTGAAACACGATAAATACGGTCATCAGCAGAAGCGACATCATGGCACCCGTCGAAGAGTTACTCGACAAACCATAGACGGGCGCCAGCACGAGCAGCGAGCTTGCACAGCCCACCAAACCGATAATCAGCATTCGCCGACGACCAACGCGGTCAATGATGCTCATACCAATTGCACACGAAATCACCGAGGCGATACCGATGATGATGGAGGTATAGACAGAGCTTTCCGTCGACAAGCCAACCTTGTTCATCATCGTCGGCGCGAAATACATAATCGCGTTCGCGCCCGTGACCTGTTGCGTCACACCAATGAGCATCGCAATAATGACGGTGCGTCGCACCCACGGGGTTTTCACGGCAAGGCGCTCGGCTGCACGCTGATCGGCGCTTGACGACGCCTCATCAACGGCAACCTCAGCCAGGGTCGCCTCATCTCCCTGCATCTGACGCAGCACGGCCAGCGCCTTGCCCTCCTGTCCTCGACGGACGAGGTAGGCCGGAGTGTCCGGCAGAACCAGCATGCCGATGAGCAGCACGATGCCGGGGACAGCGCCGAGTCCAAGCATGAGTCGCCAGTTACCGGAGGAGGCTAGGGCGGAGTTGGTGAGGAACGCCACCAGCTGACCAATCACGATCATCAGCGAGTTCAGGCTGACCAGGCGTCCACGCACATGCGGTGGTGCCATTTCGGAGATGTACATCGGTACGACGATGGAAACACCACCGATACAGACGCCGAGCAAAGTACGCGCAGCACCCAGCGAAAACGCACTAGTAGCGAAAGCACACCAGATACTGCCGATGATGAAGCCGACCGCTCCGAGCAGGATGGTGCCACGGCGCCCCAGGGAGTCCGCTACGCGACCGCCCAGGAACGCACCGATAGCCGCACCGACCAAGAGCATGGCGGTGACAGTGGACTCCTGTCCTGGAGTCAGCTCAAAAGAGCGCTGGATATACAGCAGCGCGCCCGAGATGACACCGGTGTCGTAACCAAAGAGGAGGCCGCCCAGAGCGGCGATGATAGCCACGGCTATCGACCGAGTTGTGGTGGTTTCCCGGTTCGGTCCAGTCTTATTCTGTTCGGTTGTACTCACGCTGGAAATCTTGCCACCGTCCGGCCAAAGACCCCCTATCCGAACAGCACTTACTCGATAAAGATGAGAGTTTTGGCACTCTTCTGGCAGGAAAATCATCCCTTTTCCCGTCCTGAACTAGCGGTAGAGTGAGGCTCATGACACCAGTAGGCACACAGGATTTCCCACACCCCCTCCAGTCGGAGATTATTAACGACCTCCACGTCCAGCCCACCATCAATGCCGCCGAGGAAATCAGCCGCCGAGTCGATTTTCTCTGCGATTATTTCCGCGCCGCGCACGCCAAGGGATTCGTGCTCGGAATTTCCGGCGGTCAAGATTCCACGCTAGCCGGACGTCTAGCGCAGTTGGCCGTCGAAAAGCTTCGCGACGGCGGCGAGGACGCCACCTTCATTGCCATTCGCCTCCCCCACGGCGTGCAGGCCGATGAGGACGACGCACAGGTGGCACTGCAATTCATTCAACCTGACCAAAGGCTAACTATCGATATCGAACCGGCCACCGCCGCGATGACCGCCCAGGTCACCGATGCCCTGGCCGGCAGCGCTATCAGCGACTTCAACAAGGGAAATATTAAGGCCCGCATGCGCATGATTGCCCAGTACGCAGTGGCGGGTGTTGACGGCGCTTTGGTCATCGGCACAGATCACGCCGCGGAGGCTGTCACCGGCTTCTACACCAAGCACGGCGACGGCGCCTGCGACCTCGTTCCGCTGCAGGGGCTGAGCAAGCGCCAGGGCGCGGCCTTACTCCGTCCCCTCGGCGCACCAGCCAGTACGTGGGAGAAGGTGCCGACGGCCGACCTGGAAGAAGATCGCCCTGCGCTTCCCGACGAAGTTGCACTCGGGGTGACCTATACCGCCATCGACGACTACCTCGAAGGCAAGGCCGTCTCAGATGAGGATGCCGCGCGAATCGAGTATCTCTACTCCATTTCCCGGCACAAGCGAGCCGTCCCTCCCGGACCGGCCGATTCCTGGTGGCGCTAGGCTACTGCCCCGGGCCACCGATCCAGCGTCCCGGACAGAGCAGCAAACCCCTTAAGAGAAGGCCTCCGCGCCAGCGTCCCAAATAGCCCCAACTGCGGCCAAGCTGTCTGCCGCACCGGCTTCAGCGCTGGGTTCCAGCGCAGGTGAACCATCCTGGACGAGCTCGGCGGTCACCAAACCGTGGGCGAACGCCCACATGGCCAATCCCTTAGGCTCATCGCCGGCAACCTTAATGAATGCATCACGAATCCAGGCATCCAACGACGAAGGCGAGACGACATTCACGAAATTAGTGCGACTCATCAGCCGGTAACCATGCGGATCGTCGAGAACTGCCTGGCGGTACGCCTGCAGCAGAGACGCCGAAGTGCATTCCTCATCAATGGCAGCATGAATACGCTTGCCCAGATTCTCGAGGCTCTCGGTCAGCAGCAGCTGAAGGAGCTCTTCTTTGCCGCTGATGTGCTTGTACAGCGATGGCGCCTTCACATCGAGCCGCGCCGCTAGGCGGCGCATGCTGATAGCACTCCAGCCCGATTCGCGCAGCATCGCGCGCGCTTCATCTACGATCTTCTGCATACGTGGGGACTGCCTGCGCACATCGGGCTGCGCTGGCACCCCATCGGTCGATTCTATGGTGCACGTCACATTTGCGACTGTAACGCGTTGAATCTCACTTAGGGCGCTTTTGGGTAATTTAACCCAACAATTTTTAAAAAAACAGCTAACGGCGGTGCTCAGTCACTAAAAGCTGCCTTTGCACGCTGCTATCTCTGCTTCACGACGGAGCCCCCACCGTCGTCAAGCAAAAGCGCCGTATGCCGCCGCTACGCTTCGTAGCGATTCGGCTCCTCCCCGAGGTGGAAATGGCGACCCGAAACATTGTTCGGGGTAATGCGCACGTAGTTGTACTTCAACGTCGGCAGCCAGGGCTTCAGCGGCAGCTCATCTGCAGCGTTAATATCAGCGCGGGAGGTGAGAACCTCTGCGTCCCCCTTAACGATGACCGACCAGGCCTTCTGAGCATCCTTGTCAACAAAGTCGGCCTCAAAAAGAACATCGTGGTTCAGAGAAACAGTAAAGAGCTTCGACCCCTCGGCAGTGCGGAAGTAAATGTTCCCCTCATGAACGACGTAGTTCAGTGGGAAAAGATCCATATCGTCTTTACGACGAACAACCAGTCGCCCAAAAGTCTGCGTAGCCAGCAGCTCAAGGGATTCTTCGGTGGACAGTTTCTGAATAACGGAGTCGTTGTGTGCCATACCCCCAGTATTCCACCGTTCAGACAAAGTTGCTACAGCCATACGGATTACCAATCATTGAGGTAAACGGCGAGCACACTACCCAGGGGCAGATACAAGAAAACCCCCGGTCATAACGACCGAGGGTTTTTCTACTGGTGGAGCTAACGGGGCTTCACAAACTAAGGGCATTTACCCAGGTAGGCGGCTTAACCGAAAAAATAACCGTTCGGGCGTGCCAGATATGTGCCAGATTTTCCAAAAAGCGCCCCCAAAAACACCTAGAAAGGACCGCCACATTTGACCGTCTACACCGAACACACATACAGCCCACACGCTACCAACCACTAGACCAAAAGAACGGAAAACCACTATGTCCACCTACACCGCCCACGCACTCCGAGAACTACAGGAACTCACCGCAAGCATTGTTTGCCCCGAGCTCCCGTTAGCCGACGAGATCAACGACGGCACGCCGCTCACCATTGAGCATGTGAACACCCTCACCGACACACTTAGCCGCATTGCCGGCCGTGACACACACAAGGAAGTTCAAATGGCTCTTGAAGCTGCCCGTGACGCGCACCGAGCCGCGCCGGGCGATACCAACAACAGCTAAGTCATTAAGCGACCGGCCCGAGCCTGCTAAGTGTAAGAATCACCCGGTTTTTACATAATCGCAGGTTGGGGCCGGTGCTGTAGAACGCCCTGTAAGCGATTAAGGGGTGTTAGGGTACGTGCTCCCGTCGTTTAACCGCTTAGAATCGATTTGCGAACAGGGGTTTTGCGCAGGTCAACGAGGGTAAGCCCCACATGCGCACGGAAGCTAACTCGACTGGGGAAATTCCCCAGTCGGAAACGAGGGTAAGCCCCACATGCGCACGGAATTTTTACACCGGCGTAAAATTCACCGAGACAAAAGCGCCCTACCACCAGCACGCAGGGGGGGGGAGTGCGCCGCCAGCAGTAGGGCTATCGCCACAGTCTCACAGTCAACAGGGGCACCGACAGAATAACCCGGCATGCGGATTACCGCGCGCTAATCCCCGTACTCCCCTACCCACGCTGGCCCAATATCTTCAACACGCACACCAGTAGGCAGAACAGCCCAAAACACCCGAGACATAACCGGCCGCTCAATCACCGAGCCGCCACCATACCGTTCATTCCAGACCTGAATAGTAACCCGCACCTTGTCCGGGTAATGCTCTTCTCCCCAGCGGTCCGTATAGCGGGGCACCCAACCTTGTAGCTGCTCTTCCGCCGCAACCACAGCCCGCCGTACAGCCCCCTGGTCAATGATCTCTAGCGGGATACGGTCACGGCCCGGCGCGGTACGTCGCTTAGTGGGCACCCATTCACTCCATGACAGAGAGGATTCAACTAGCCCCCGCTTTTCTAAGCTCTCCATAGTCTGCAGCACTTGCCGGGGTGAACGGTTTACGGCTTTTGCCACCTCAGTGGTCAACATGGGCAACAGAAACACGTCTTGCCTGCCAGGGTGGGCCGTTATCCATTTTTGCAGCTCTGCGTAAGTGTGTGTGCGTAGTGCTGTCAGTATTGCCCGCTGAGTAGTGCCTAATCCCTTGCCCATGCTCTAACCATACCGACTAGAGGGAAATCTAACACTAGGAAGAATACTTAGGGCTAAGCGCCGTCCGCCTGTTAGCGCTTGCCGAATGGCGATTTTTCCAGGGCCTCAATCGCGCGCGCCCGCTGCGCATACGCCGCCACAATCTCTTTCGCAGGCTTAGGCTCCATCGCTTCCAGCGACCGGATCAGCGCCGTGAGCTCATCAAACTGCAGTTGCCACTTACCGGCTTCCAACTTCATGCAAACACCTCACATACCCTTTACGTTTTGACACCGATAGTTTACGGCAACCCCCACCCTTAAAACAGCCCGCCACCTGCAGCAACCGCCACCAAACAGCAGCGACCCAACCCCTGTTCTTGGGCCCGTTCGACACCACAAGCCACCGGGGGAGGTACCGCAACAACGCAGTGCCCTTTAGCGCCATGGACACCGCCAGGGATACCTCCCCACCCGCTAATTAGCACCACAAAACAAAAGGAGAGAGAGACAAGCAAGCACAGCGAACCGAGAGAGTCGCTGGCGAGCCACCGCCCTAAGATTTCCCGGGGGCCGCACACCTCAAGGACACATGCACCGGGCACGGACTGCAGCACTCACCCGGCTTATCCGGCACCGACTACCCCGCCCGGCGCGCCGCCATTTCTTCTTTCACCCTCAGCACGTCGCTAGTCCTGTAGACCCATTTCTTGCCGCTCCAGAATCCTTGTAGTTTTCCAGCGCGCCGCCAATTGCGGACCGAGGTAGCAGACACGCCGCACCAGGTTGCAACCTCTACCGTGCTGCCTGCCGGTGGGTGTTTTTCAGGCGGGTTGATAGCGCTCTCTAAGGTACCGGCGTACAGCTCTACCTCATCGAGCCAGGACACCCCATTGCTACCCGAGCGCAAGGACCACCACGGGGCCGAGGTAACCCATTGCTGCGCTGCTAGTTGGTTGCTGTGACCTGCCAGCCACCAAGCAAGCGCTTCACCGCTGCGATCGCGCGGAACGCCTGCAATGCCGTCAGCACGCGCCTGCAGCACACCGCACTTGAGTAGGTCCTGCAGCTCTATCGACAACTGCAGCCAGCTCAAATTACATGGCGGTGTTGAGCGTGGATTACGCCGCCTGATTTCTCCGAACCGCGCCACGCGGCCATGACCGCCGATAAGGTCATTAAGGTTTTCCGCCAGCCGCGCAATAGTGGCTAGTGCTGTGGCGAGTCGTGTTTCAATGGCCTGTTGTTCAGGTGTGTTTGTGTGGTGAACCATCATGTTTTCATACTAGTTCACTTCACAAACGTTTTCGTGTGATGTTGAACCGCCCCACACTGCTATCTGCTGCCACTCACCGGAAAAATGCGAAAATGCTCAAACCCGTACACGAACAGCGCAGCAATGCCTTCCGGCCGACACGACGGACTGGGGAGGGGGGGCACCCCCTGGGCCTGGACCCCCACGGCCAGGCGCAGCCCTAGCGCCATTGCCAACCGGGGGCCATGCGCCCCGAGGGAGGGGGTTGCCCCCTGGGGTATAAAACTCCAGACCTGTAACCGCCCCTCACACCTACGCCACCGGGGGCCGGGATTAATCTCGCTGAGGGGATAGCCCCCAGGGGTCTTTAACCACAGGGCCGCCCGGCGCGCCGGGCTGCTCCCTTTAGGCTAGGACGTCCTTTTTTCTTACCCCCTGTCCTACGTGGCCTAAGTGTCCTATGTGCTGGTCAGGGCGTTTTTTGGTGTCCTATGTGGTGTCCTATGGTGTCCTATCTTCGTGTCCTAGGTTAGGACGGGTTAGGACGGTGGTTAGGACACTGGAAACCACCGCCTACCTGGGGTTAGGTCGAATAGGTCACTTAGGACGGGGTGCTACGCGAGCGCGCAAAGTCCTGCCATGTTTCGCCCTTGCCGATAATCCAACACTGCTTATCGACGTAGTGAATAGCCTTAGCGTGTACCAGTTCCGCAATCATGTCTTGAGCGTCATTACGCCACCTGCGCTGTGGATTAGTAATCTCACTTACACGCACCTGCTCACTGTCCCGCAACTTGTCGTAGACCAATTGGTGAATGCGCTCCCTACGTGTTGCGTACTCTGCTTCTTCACGTGTCATCTGCTTTACCACGGCTGAGGTCTGCAGGCGTTCGTTACAGGACTCACGTACTTTCTTTGAGTACGCTACGAGCGCGCCCGCACGCCGCCAATCATCATCGGTAAAGCCGCGATCTTCCGCATGCCCTCTAAACACGGCCAGCAGTGCAGCGATACGCACCCGAGTTAACAACAGGTGCGAGTCAAGCCCGCCTGTATAGCCCTTAGTGAGCCGCAACCTGCTGCGCTGCTTCACCTGCCCACTGGCCTTACCGCATGCCTGAATCGCTGTTCCCGCCTTAGGGAATTGCACCGCGTCCAACTCTGGCCCAACCTTAGGCAACTGGCTAGGCACGTTCGGATCTAGCAACTCCGTCCACATGAACCGGTGGGGCAATCCATCATCGGGGTTATCCAGCAGCGCCCCTACCCTGCCCCGCTGGGCTCCGATAATCAGGCCGGTGGAATACGTGCCCCCGGCTACGGTGTCCACACTGTTTTTCGTCGCATTACCGACAGTGCTACCGCTGTAGAGCTTCAGCAGGTTTTGCCTAAGTGTGGCACCGTCGCGCTTCATCAATGTTTCGGCGTTGCTGATTTCCGTCTCCGTGAACAGCACCCGGGGGTTAGGTTTAGGGGCCGGGTCATCTTTGTCCGGCGCGGGTGGCATAAACGCGGATACCAGCGATTCACCCGAGCCTAGCGGCCGCTCTTCCAGCCCCGCCGGGAAACTGGTGCGGACCAGTGGGTAGGCCTTAGTAGACCGACTGATTACCGAATCCTTGCCCATACCGGAATCACCGACCAGCACAAGATACGTGTTCAGTGGTGTGGGGCCCAGCCCAGCGTTAACGGTAGTTGGGTGGCTTGCCGCCGCAATCCTGGTCAGCGTCACAAGTAGGAATGCAATCGGTGGCACGTAGTGGGCCCGGGCGTAATCCTGTAGGTGCTCGAGCGTGTCTGAGCCGTCGAATACGTCCCTATGCAGCTGCTCCCACTCTTGTGCGGTTAGTACCGAGTCCAGCGGAATATCCGCACCGACCCTAGCCGCGGTTGCTTCCGCGCGCTGCATTGTCTGCTTCACGTCGCTTGCAGTCATTCCAGCCATTAGGCCACCCCCTGAGCTGGAGAGTAAGCCCGGACCTGCTGCCCGTTGATCAGCGCGCGTTGCCCTGCTGCCTGCGCATACAGAACGCGGTCCACCACTTCACCAGTACCGACCAAAGTTGCTTCGTCTAAGCAGCGTTGGATACCCGCCTGAGCCTGCACCAGGGCCGCAAAACCAGACTGTTCAACCAGCAGGCACGCCGCAACATTAATCAGCCCAAGCTCAGCGAAACACAGTGCTTTATCGGCGCGGTAGCAGCCACTTCCGGTAATCCGCTGCATTACCCGGACGCTCACCGGGCCTTGCCGCTCATGCAGACGCTGCCCGAACTGCACAACGTTCACAGTCTCCTGGCCCCGGCCCGTCTCCAGCAGCTCCAGGACACCACCTAGCAGCACCTCAAACGCCGGTTGATACAACCTAGGGAACGCCTGCACGGTTAAGCCGCGCCGGGCGATAGCGAACTGCGCTGTTTCCGCCGTACTGGAGACAAGATAGGCAAGTGTTTGTACCGCAAAGGACTCCCACACGCTAGGTGTTCCCTGCCCTACTGGGTTAGTATGGCGGTAGAAACTTGCTTGATTGTCCCCGTGCTGGCCCGGCGCGGGGATATTCTTTTCAGCCATGGGTTACGCCACCTCCCCGCCGTTGTCGATAGCCGGGTGGGTTACCGCACCACTGGGGTGCATACAGGTGGTGAACGGACGTACTCCCGTATGCCGCACGCCGTCGGTATCGACTTCTTCATACGGCTCTAGCCCGGTAACACGCAGGGGGATGTCATTGCTGTAGTGCGTGGCTGTATCAAGCCGGTGTACCCGGACTTCATACGCAAGGATCTTCTTCAGGGTCTCCAGAACAGTTACCGCAAGGTCTGCCTGTTCGGGCGCGCTCATATCGTCTGAGAGTGTGTACAGCGCTTCTATGGCCGCGTCGATTAGACCATTTTCATTGATGTAGGCCAGCGAATCGGCTGGGGCGTAGTTGGTAGTCATTGTTACGCCACCACCTTGCGGGTGGCGCGGGACTCCATGAGGGCATCGAGCTCGAGCATGTCCACACGCAGGGTGCGGGGCGTCGGATAGTAGCCGACGAGCTCCCCGGCGTTGATCATGCGCCGGATAGTCTTTTCGCTGATTGCCCAGCGGCCTGCAGCGTCTTTTACGCTACCCATAAGCCGGGGCTTCAAATTACGCGCCAGGCGGGCGTTGGATGTGGCGGTGTTCGCTGTGGTGCGAGACACATTAGACATGAGTTCTACACTCTTTCCCACGTACCTATTTTGGGTACGAGTAGTAATCCCCAACGAATCGGGGCTTTACTACAAAGCGCCGCATTTAGGCGCTAGGGACAGTAGAAACTCTGCCATCCACCGTCTTAGTCCCGTTCTTAACGGCCCTGCACTCCGGAATCGGAGTGGACTGGCTTCACTACAGTGATACGGCTCAAACCAAATGTGAAGAACTTCTTTCACCTTATCATGGCCTCACATGCTCGCGTCAGGACTGCACTGGCCGCTACATTCCGAGCGCACGCCTTAGAGCCGAATACTGAACCTCATAAATGTCCTCGCGTATTAGCGCGTCTAGTATCGGCGCCAGCTTTTCCTCACGAATGCGGAAGTCAGGGAACACCACATACCAGGACTTCTTAGGCCTCCCAGAACCCCGGTCAATATGGTAGTCCCTCCAGAGCTGTGAAGTCCGTTGACGGGGGCCCACCACCCAATCTGGGATGAAATCATCCCCCCAACGGTTCACAACTGAGATTCTCCACGACACGCGCCCTCCAATGAGTCGAAGCCCACATATTAGGTCTCCCATGATGTACCGCCCATCAAGTACGCGAATAGTCAAACCGTCAAGCCGGTGCCGCTCACTTTTCTTTTCAGCCATATCTCTACTCCTGCCCTGCCCGACGCGCCGCCGTAACCGACACGTCCACCACGTCCATAAGCTCCGTTGTCCGCTCAGCCCGAACCTGCATATAAATGCCCATAATCACACTCAAATCATCATCACCGAGAATGCGGCCAATCTCTTTTACATGCGCACCCTCTTCCGCAAGCCGAGTCACCAACCAGCGCCTACCCGAATGCGGTTTAATCCGCTCAGACACACCCGCCCGCTTAGTAGCACGATCCAACACCGACCGGTAAGACGTATCCATAACAATTTCGCCCGCCCCGGTGGTGGTGAGCAATCGCGCCGGGCGTGTGCCGCCCCCGAGCTCATCAGCCAGATTAAGGGCCACCGGGTCCGGGGCTACGTGCTTAGCCAGGTGCTCCCACAACAGCGGCACCATTGACGGCATAAAGGGGACCTCCCTGTTACCCGCCTGGCTCTTAGGCTTTTGCACCAGCATGTACGTGCTACCGCCGTCCGGTGTAATCCGCTGGGCATTCTGCCTAACCCGAATCGAGTACCGAGGGGCATACGGCACCGGTACATCGCAAATAACATCGTCCACTTCCAGAGCGATTGCTTCACCGATACGCAGACCGTGGAACAGACACAGCACGGTTAGCAGCTTGTAAGACGGCTTCATTGCAGACACCACGGCATGCAGCTCTTCCGTGGTTGGCAGATACGGTAATTCCCGCTCTCTACGCCGTTTAGCGGCCGCAATCTCTACCGGGCTACGGTCTATCAACTCGCGTCGCTGAGCTTCATCACACGCCGCTTTAAGCCGCACATAGGCCTTGTGGTTGGTTTCCGGGGTGTCATAAGCGCGGGTGATACCGTCCCACCACGAATAAACATCGGCTTTAGTCAGTTCCACAAGGGGAATACCGGCAAGCCGGGTGATGTCGGGATCCAAGTCACCAGGGGGCCGCGGGTCAGTAATGCGGTTGCGGACGGTACGCCGGTAGATCTGCAGCGTGGACGCGCGGACTGTAAGGCCGTCGTGATACTGCTCTAGCCATGCTTCCACGGTAAGGGCGTGGCGCTGCTGCGCTAGCTGCTCTTCCGCCGCGCGCTGCTCTGGTGGTGTCCACTCATTGAAACTGATTAGCTTTTCTTCTTCATTGAGCCAGCCTTGAGCAAGGCCGCGGGTTTTGAAAGTGTCTGGGGCTTTACACTCCTGCCCCCGGTAGGTGTAGCGAGCCTGGAATCTTCCAGACTTGAGTTTTCGGATACTGCCGAATGCCATTGTTTCCGCCTGTGGTGGTCATGTCGGGCGTGCCAGATTTGTGCCAGATATGCCAGATTTGTGCCAGATTCCAGTCTATCCGAGTCCACAACAGGACATTAATCATGTAGACTGAAACCAGTCGCTACCAGGGTAGATACAAGAAAACCCCCGGTCATTTCGACCGAGGGATTTCATACTGGTGGAGCTAACGGGACTCGAACCCGTGACCCCCACACTGCCAGTGTGGTGCGCTACCAGCTGCGCCATAGCCCCAGAATCAACATCGAAGTGGCTTTCACCCTCCGCTGTGGACTCCTCAAAGGCTACATGGCACTGTCATGTATCACCAAATCCGCATGTAGAACACTCTTTTACGTATTCGCCGAGTGCCCCAGAGTGGATCTGCCGAACATGAACTGAAGATGAATCGTGTGAGCGTGCACGGAACCTAGCGCAGGGCCACCTTGACCCACTGCCCCAGTCCGCCATCACCGGAAATGTTCTCCAGAATATCCTTGCCATCGACAAAGACGTGCGGTGAGGAAACCTTGCCCAAGCGCTTCTCAAGGTCATCGAAGTTGGCATTTGCGCTTGCCTTAGCCTCGGTGGTGTCGATGCCGGAACGGACTTCGCTGACAATTTCGTCAGCAACACCGAGCTGCTCCAGACGGTCAGCCAACTCATCATCGCTCCACGTGACAGAGTTCTGCTGGTCAGCCATCATCATCGTGCGGAAGTTCCAATATGCGCGAGCATCACCGGTCTCAGCAATCTTGCGGGCAACCGCGAAGACGCGAGTGGAGTGACCGTCACGCTGCTCCTTCTCCTGACCATCCAGGAAGTTCAGCGTGCGGTATTCAGCGACAAGCTTGCCGTCGTTTAGCGCCTTGAGCTCATCATCGTGGCCCTCTTCGCTCATCTGAGCACAGTAGTGGCACGAGTAGTCCTCAAAAATCGTGGCTGTTTTAGCCCCTTCGGCGCCGTCCTTGCTCAGTCGGATGACATCGCCGTCGAGTGCGACGGAGAAGTCGACGTCCTCATCTGGCAGTCCCTCAATCGGCTGCGACCGGCCGATGTAGATAACGCCACCAATAACAACTGCAACGACAGCAAGAAGAGCAATCAGGCCGACGACGAAGCCACTGCCCTTTTCATTTGGATTCTTAATCTTCTGACTCACACCGCTTACGATAGCGGTGTTTTCTTGCCAATGACACAATTGCGCCTGAGAAAACGGAAATGGTTGTTAGGCCGCATCGCTAGGCCCCATCACCTTGCCCCATTCCCCTGGCCTATCCCCTAGGCTTCCCCTCTAGCCAGCGGACTAGGCGTAAATGGCAAACTTCTTCCACGGCCACACGTACACAAATACAGCCAAGGCCAGAAAACCGATGTCTCGGGCGATTGACTTTAGATATGAAACCGCGTCAGCGTTCTCGTCGTAGCCACCGCCACCAAAGCAACCGCAGTCAATCTGCAGGCCGCGCGCCCACGCCGAGATAATGCCGCCGATAAACACCAGCAAGAGCGCGCCAGACAACACCGCTACCGGGCGCAGGAAAAGCCCCAATACCAGCAGGAGTCCAAGGATGACTTCGAAAGCGGGCAGCGCAACCGCTACCATCGGCACCAAATCGCTCGGCAGCAGCTCATAAGCTTGAACTGCCTGACGCGATTCCAGCGGGTTCAGCAGTTTGATAAGACCCGAGTACAACCAAACTGCAGCCAGGCCGAATCGTGCCACCACGCCTACGAAATTCTTCATACACAGAAATGTTAGTACAGGCTAACTGTTTACAGCTAGCCCAATGGTTACCGATTACCCGTTCAGGACTGCCGAGACCACGTCCTGCGCCTCAGCCTGAACCTGTGCCAGGTGATCCGCGCCTTTGAAGGACTCCGCGTAGATCTTGTACTTATCTTCAGTGCCCGACGGACGCGCCGCGAACCAAGCGTTCTCCGTAACCACCTTGAGGCCACCAATCGCAGCGCCGTTGCCCGGTGCTTCAGTCAGTTTGGCTGTAATGGTCTCCCCTGCCAGGGTGTCGGCCTTGACCTGCTCCGGCGAGAGCTTCTTCAGGATTGCCTTCTGCTCACGGGTTGCGTCCGCATCGGTGCGGGCGTAAGCCGGGGCACCGTACTTATCGGCGAGTTCTGCGTAGAGCTGCGATGGAGTCTTCTCGGTCACAGCCTTGATCTCGCTGGCCAGGAGGTCCAGGATGATGCCGTCCTTATCGGTAGACCACACAGTTCCGTCGTGACGCAGGAACGATGCACCAGCGGATTCTTCACCGCCGAAGCCGATGGTGCCGCCGAGCAGACCCGGGACGAACCACTTGAAGCCGACTGGAACTTCCACGAGCTTGCGGCCCAAATTGGCAACGACGCGGTCAATCATCGACGAAGACACCAGCGTCTTACCGACCGCGGTCTCCTGCGACCAGCCCGGACGGTGCGCGAAGAGGTAGTCAATGGCAACGGCCAGGTAGTGGTTCGGGTTCATCAGACCCGCGTCCGGTGTCACAATTCCGTGGCGATCGGAGTCCGCGTCATTGCCGGTGGAGATGTCGAACTTATCGCGGTTACCAATCAGGGACGCCATCGCATTCGGCGAGGAGCAGTCCATACGAATCTTGCCGTCTGTATCCAGCGTCATAAAACGCCAGGTCGCATCAACCAGCGGATTGACCACGGTCAGGTTTAGGTTATGCGCATCGCCAATTGCGCCCCAGTAATCCACCGACGCACCACCCATTGGGTCGGCGCCGATACGCACGCCGGCATCACGGATGGCGTCGAGGTTGACAACATTCGGCAGGTCCGACACGTATGCGTTGAGGTAGTCGTGCTTTACGACGAGGTCTCCGGCCTTATCCACCAGCTGGCGCTTAACCCCATCCAGGCCCTTAGCCAAGTATTCATTAGCACGAGCTGCAATCCAGTCCGTCGCATCCGCGTCCGCCGGACCACCGGTCGGCGGGTTGTACTTAAAACCACCATCCCGTGGCGGATTGTGGGAAGGGGTAATCACGATGCCGTCGGCACGCGCGGCGCTACTCCCCGTCGGACCTCCCTCCACGTCGCGGTTGTACGTCAGAATCGCGTGGCTGACTGCCGGAGTCGGCGTGTAGCGATCCTGAGCGTCAACCATCACGGTGATGCCGTTGGCCGTGAGCACCTCGAGGGCGGAAATCATTGCCGGCTCGGACAGGCCGTGGGTATCGCGACCGACGTAGAGCGGACCTTCAATGCCCTGGCCCTTGCGGTAATCCACGATTGCCTGAGTAGTGGCGTGAATGTGGTCTTCGTTGAAAGCGCCGTCGAGGGAGGAACCGCGGTGACCGGAAGTACCGAAGACGACCTTCTGGTCGGGGTTATTCGGGTCCGGGTGCTTTGTGTAGTAAGCAGTGACCAGTTCCGCGACATCGATAAGGTCGGATGGCTGGGCCAATTGCCCGGCGCGCTCATGAGCCATTGTGGGTATCCTCCTGCTGAATCGGCGAACTGCGCAACCACCGATTTCACCGCCGACGAGCCGGCCGGAATGGGGAAACCGGACTTAAATGCGCTTCCTCTTCCCCAGTGTCCCCGTTTTAGGGTCAGCGCGCATGGCAAGAACCACTCGGTAAGGCAAACTCGCCCCTGCAATAGGGTGCAGTAGGTAGATTGTCGCGTGCCGACGGGAACACCTCCTGGTGAAAGATTCCGAATTGTCGGCGCCTACCTCCCCTTTCGCCACTGTGCTAGCGTTTTCACCGTGAATGAGGAATCTGTCGTTGCGAAACTGCCATCAGCAGGACGGGCGCAGGTTCTCATGGCCCTGGTTGTCGCCGGCGGTGCCGCTATTGGCGCGGTAAGTCGCTTTCTGCTCGGCGCGGCAATCGATGCGATTGTGAGCTCGGGAACTAGCGCAGTTTCGACCACTGCCATCAACTTGTTGGGCTGCTTTCTCTTCGGCCTGGTCAGCAGTATCGCGTTTGCTAATCCTCGGCTTTCCGCTTTCTGCGGTACTGGCTTTTGTGGCGGTTTCACCACTTTCTCCGCATTTGTCATTCTCTTGTTGGTGCAAGCGGACACGTCAGTCGTACTGATTGTGAGCGTCGGACTTATTCATCTGCTGTGCTGCCCTCTCGCCTACTGGTTGGGCACCAAGTGCGCACGGGAGGTCGCGGAATGACCGGCGATCTCCTCGGCTCTTTTTCCTCGGCACTCTCTGCCATCCTCGCTATCGCAGTTGGCGCGGCAGTAGGTGGAGCGCTGCGCTATGCGCTGGCCGAACTTGCGGTGAAGTGGGCTGATTCCAAACTACCCGGAACGTGGACCGCGAATATGATTGCCTGCTTCGTCGCCGGTGTCGCTGCTGTGGTGTGGTCGCGGGGAACGTCGATAAGCAATGGCATGACGCCTGCTCTGGCCTATGCGACGGTAATGATTGGCTTCGCCGGCGGCCTGTCGACGTGGTCCACACTCGCCGGAGAGATCGTACGCCTTAAGAACCAACACTTTTGGAGGGCATGTGGGTACCTTGCTCTCACACTGATTGGCGGAATAGTTTTTGCTTTCGTCGGAATGTGTTTACCCCCACTTGTGGCGAATTAGTAGCACAATAATCATTTTCTGAGAAATTAATGATCGAATTTAGGCTTTCTACCAGTAAAGTTCCACAGCATGGAAAGCTTCAGCGATTTTGCCTCAGCGGCGGATAGTTTTATTTGGAGTCCGTATCTCCTGATCCCCGCGCTGATCGGCACCGGAATCATTTTGACCATTCGCCTGGGTGCAATTCACCTGGTCAAACTCGGCCCGGCACTGCGCCTCGGACTCATCGACCGTAACGACGAAGACGCCGAGGGAGATATCACCAACTACCAGGCGCTTGCGACGGCTCTCGCGGCAACAGTCGGTGTCGGCAACATTGTCGGTGTCGCTACCGCGATCGGCCTGGGTGGACCCGGTGCGCTGTTCTGGATGTGGGTGACCGGCCTGCTTGGTATGGCATCGAAGTACTCCGAGGCATTCCTGGGTGTGAAGTACCGTCAGGTCGATGCAGCTGGCGAACAGTCCGGTGGCCCGCAGTACTACCTGCGCAAGGCCATCCCGAATGGTTTTGGTAAGACGCTCGGTATTCTCTTCGCCGTCTTTGCTGCGCTGGCAGCGTTTGGTATCGGCAACCTGACCCAGGGCAATGCCGTGGCCTCGAACCTGGAAAACAGCTTCGACATCGATCCGACGCTCTCCGGCATGATCATGTTCATCCTGGTAGGTGCGGCGCTGATGGGTGGCATTAAGTCGATTGGCCGCATCACCGCCGGCTTTGTGCCGATGATGATTGTGCTCTACATCGGTGCGGCCGTGTGGGTGCTCGTCGCCAATGTCTCGGCGCTGCCCGAGACCTTCAAGCTCATCTTCACCGATGCTTTCACCGGCACCGCGGCCGTTGGTGGGTTCGCAGGCTCCACGCTCATTCTCGCCCTGCAGATGGGTGTTGCCCGCGGCCTGTTCTCCAACGAGTCGGGCCTGGGTTCCGGTGCTATCGCCGCTGCCGCCGCATCGACCACTCACCCGGTTCGTCAGGGTCTGGTCTCCATGACTCAGACCTTCATTGACACCATCATCGTCGTGTCCTTCACCGGCCTGGTTATCATCAGCACCGGTGTTTGGCAGGATGGCAACGTCGACACTGGCGCTCTGACTGCTGAGGCATTCTCCCGCGGTCTACCTGGCCACTGGGGTGGCACAATCGTCACGCTGTCGGTTGTCTTCTTCGCATTCTCCACCATGCTGGGCTGGTCCTACTACGGTGAGCGCGCATTCGAGTCCCTGGTCGGTCGCCGCGGCACCGGTCTCTACCGTGCGGTCTTCACCTGCGTAGTCTTCGTCGGCGCTGTTACTCATCTGGAAACCGTCTGGTCCGTCGCCTCGGCTCTCAACGGCCTGATGGCGCTACCGAACCTCATCGGTCTGATTGTCCTGTCCGGGCTCATTGCGCGCGAGACAAAGGCCTACCTCAAATTTGACCCGCAGTTGCGCGCAACGGCGGCAGAGATTGATAAATGGCAGTCTCAGCAAAACTTCGAGGCCTTCAGCAAGAACTAGCTGAAACTAGCAGCTGCTCGTAGGGACTACGACAAAAACTACGAGCAGGTCTGCGCGGTCTCCGGCTTTTCGATTGCCGCAAGCGCGTCGTCAAGCACAGAGACCTTTACCAACTTCATATCGCCTCGGTCGGCAGTCACAGCCTCTGCGCAATTGCCTTCCGGCACGAAGAACATCTCGGCGCCCTCATCTCGGGCGGCCGAGATTTTGTGTGTAATGCCACCGATTTCGCCCACGTTGCCGGCAGCGTCAATAGTGCCGGTGCCAGCGAGGTGCTGCCCCTCGGTCAAATCGCCTGGACTCAGCTTGTCAATCACTCCGAGCGTCATCATGAGACCCGCAGACGGACCTCCAATGCCGCTGAGCTGGTACTCAACCTTGGTGTCGTCCGCGGATTGCGCCCCCATCCCAACGCCGAGCAGCGCGGCATTCTTCTGATGCGGATTTTCCGCCAGTGTCACAGAAATATCGACGGCTTTCTCGGGGTCAGAGTCCTCGCCCTTAGCAGTCTTCTGCTTGTCGACGGTCGCAGACTTGACCCTCAACGTGACAGTATCGCCCGGGTTGCGTCCGGCAATAATCGCCTTGACTTGCTCAGGCTTGCTTACGGCCACCCCATCCACGGCGAGAATCACATCGTCTTCATGCAGTCGCCCATCGACGGGACTATCCGGCACTGTGTAGGCGACGGTGACTTCCATCGGCAACCCGAGATGTGCCAGCGCAGCGGAGGTGGCGTTGGCCTCTGACTCGGTGAATGCAGCCTTGTTCTCCTCTTCCACCTCGTCCTGACTCTGGCCCGGAGGGAAGACCGCCTCAATGGGGACGATATCGTTGTCACGATCGAACCACAGGCCAATGACCTGCGGCAATGTCAGGTTATGTCTGACTGCGACGGTTGTCATATCCAGCGTGCCCTTAGAGAGTTCGGAGTCCGCAGCACTGCCACTGACCGAGATAATGCTCTTGCCCTCGACATCGCTGAGAACATCGAAGACCGGGCCAGGCCCCTGCGCGGCATAGGGCACTGTCAGCGTTGGCAGCGAGAGCACAGTTGCCAACGCGGCGATGGGCACAGCGCCCGCAACAAGAGTTTGGGTACGACGATTCACAAATAACACCCTACATTCTCGCTATCTGCCTACTGGACACCTGATGAATCTTGTCCGTGTCTGTTCGCTGGGCGCGAAGTTGCCAATAAAGTGGTGCTTTTAAGTACTCACGCGGGTCATTGCCCGGTACGGTGGGAGCATGAGTTCTAACGGATTTGGCTTTGGTCCGAACGACAATGATGACGATCGCGACGACGCTGGCAACAATGACTCCGGTCAGGGCGGTCAGGGCGGCCAGGGCGGTCCTTTCGGTTTCTTCGGGTTTCCCTTCGGTGGCATGGGCGGCGCCGGTGGCTTCGGTTTCGGCGGCCCCGGGCAGCCCGGCAGCGGCGCCTCCGGCAAGGGGGACCAGCCGAACTTGGGCGATATTCTCAACCAGTTCGGCGAGATGTTCTCCGGCATGGGGCAGCGATTCCAGGAGTCTAACTCTGGCCCTGTCAACTACGACGCGGCCGAGCGCGTTGCGCGGACCCGTCTTGGTAACCCGGCTCCGGTGAAGGACTCGGCCCGCGAGGCGCTGACTGATTCCCTGCGCCTGGCCGAACTGTGGCTAGATGACGTCACCTCCCTGCCGGCTGGTGTCAACCGCGTAGAAGCGTGGAATAGCCTGCAGTGGTTGGAGAACACCAAGTCGACATGGACTCGCCTTGTCGATCCCGTCGCCAGCCGCATGAGTGATGCCTCCCTCGAGGGTGTTCCAGAGGAAGCTCGCGAGATGATGGGGCCGATGCTGGGCATCATGCGCCAGATGAACTCGATGAGTTTCGGTACTCAGCTAGGAAATGCGCTGGCGGAGTTGGCACAGACGAGCCTGACTGGTTCTGACCTCGGGCTGCCGCTACACACCACTGGTGCGGCGGTACTGCTGCCAACGCATCTCGTCGCTCTCGCGGAGGAACTCGAGGTTCCAGCGCGCGATCTGTTTATCTACGCCACTGCCCGCGAAGCTGCCCACCAACGTCTCTTCGACCGCGTGCCATGGCTGGCTGAACGCATGATTTCCTCTGTCGAGGAATACGCTGCCGGCATCGTCATCGATTACTCGGCGATTGAAGAGGCCGCCCGCGGTCTGGATATTGAGAACATGCAGGATCCGCAGCGTATGCAGGAGGCTATGAGCGAGCTGCAGAATATGGATCTGAGCCCGAAGATTCGTTCTCGTAACGAGAATGCTCGTACTCGTTTCCAGACGCTGCTAGCACTGGTCGAGGGATGGGTGGACATGGTTGTCACCGATGCCCTCGGTGAGCGTCTATCGGGTGCCGCACAGCTGGATGAAGCCTGGCGTCGTCGCCGCGCCACCGAAGGTGCTGAACAGGCGCTGGAGAAAGCCACCGGCATTGACCTCGGATCCCCCAAGGTGCGTGAGGCAACCAACTTGTGGCACCGTCTGACCACCGCTGTGGGCATCGAGCGACGCGACAAGGTCTGGGATCACCCGGACTTCCTGCCCGTGGCAGAGGATTTGGATGAACCCGCGGCCTTTATTGATTCGGTCCTTGGCGGCTCGGAAAACGATGACTTCGACCCGATCGCAGAGCTTGAAGAGCAGCTGCGCAAAGAGGCCGAAAAGCGCGCGGCTGAGGGCAACGACAGTGACGCCGACGACGATAAGTAGCGAGTTAGCTCTGGGTTCCCCAGCGTTGATACGCCTCTAAATAGCCCCGTGCCCGTTCGTGGTACGGGGCTTTTGCCGCCCAATACCAGAACTCTTCGGTATGACCACCGTCGACGAAAGTGTGCACCAGTTCGTGCACAATGACATCGTCGAGGACGTACCCCGGGACGTCGGCAAGCCTGTGCGAAATGCGAATGCGCCCAGGACTATCGACACCGCCGGTGACGGATGCCCACCTGCGCGACATGTTCTTGACCCATTTGATTGACTCGAACCGCGGGCGATCTTCCAGCACCGTACGAGAGAGCAGCCGTGCGCGGCGCTCCAGCTCGGAATTATCCAGGTTGCTGCCAACTTTCTTCCGCACTCGCGCAACAATTTCATTGACCTGCTGTTTTTCCGCAGCGGCGCTGAGATCGTCCGGAACCATGACAATGATCCGGTTTCCCTCCGCGCGGGCGGACACAGTACGGCGGCGGCGCTTCGAGCGCCGAACCTCAACATCCGGGCCGTACTCAGGTCGCTTGGTGCTCATGCTTTTTAAGCGTATATGCTCTGCGCTGCGATTGCGTAAAAGCTGGCCCCGGGGTAAAAGATATTTTTATGGGGGAATACAGGGATACGTCTCGGGGGCGGGATGGTACGGCTGGCGTAATAGGTTCGCACGCACCCGCTGCACAAACACTTGCCGCGCCTGCCACGGACTACGCGCTGCGGCCGGAGGTACCGATTGTCATGCGCCCAGGCGCGCGGATTCAGTTCGGCGTGGAACCGGAGCGCAGCATGATTCTGCCGCTTTCCGACGGCACCCCGCCGGGGCCTGTCTTCTCGGCGCTTCTTGCAGCTCATAGAGGTAGCACCTTAAGCGAGGCCTTTACTGACAGTCACGACAAACTGTCACCGCAGTTCATTACCGCACTTATCTCCGACCTTCACCGAGCCGCGCTGGTCCAAAAACCACCGACACGGCGGAGGATTACGCTGATTGGTCGGGACAGCTTGCGCACCGGACTTTTAAAGGAGCTTCGTCGCACGGGTTGTGGTAGTTGGACGACGGCAATGTCGCCCACCCGCAATGCGACGCTGAAAATATCTCAATCCACACCGGAAGAGATCGGGCTCGCGGTGGTCACGGGCATGGAAGTACCGAGCATGCCCTTGGTTCGCGCTCTGTTTCATCGTGGAATTGAGCATCTGCACACGCATTTCCGCGATGGGGCACTGATTCTTGGGCCACTTGTTCAACCAGGTCAAGGACCCTGCTCGATGTGTTTCGAAGCTTATCGACGAGACCGCGACCCCGTCCGGGCACTGATTGCGCTACAGCTTCGCACTTTTACGCCCGTGGCCGCACCGGAATGGCTGAACACAGCGGTGCCACTGTTGGTTGGGCAGCTGCGGCGGCCGGATCTCTCAGATCTATGTGCAACGGAGGTGCGCATAGATCTGGAAAGCCTCGATATCACTCGCACTACTGTTGCTCCCCACCCGCAGTGCCCAGTGTGTGGTCATGGAAACTCGCAGATGCAGTTCATGTAATTCGAAGTGCCTTGAGCAGAATCTGACTAGGAATTCACGAAAGAATTGACGATTCCCAAGATGCCTTCGCCGAAATGATTGAGCTTCGCTTCTCCAATTCCGGGAATCTGCAGAAGTTCCTCCGGCGTAGTCGGCTGCTGCTCACCGATGGCCAGAAGGGTCGCATCGGAGAAGATTACGAATGCGGGGACCGTCATTTCCCTCGACATTTCCAAGCGCCATGCACGCAATGCTTCCAGTAGTGCAGGATCCGCACTGACTGGGCACTCTTCACAACGCCCTGAAATCCGCTCGGCATCGGTGTGCAATGGCTTAGTACAGCCCTTGCACTGTTTGGACTGCTGACGCTTACTGCGGGAACTAGAGCTCCTTGAGCTTCGCTGTGCCTCAGCCGAGTAGTCAGAGACATCAATGTCGAGTTCATCGAGGAATCGTGTGCGGCGACGTGACCTGCGGCCGCCTTCTGTCCGCGACAATGACCAAGATAGCTCCAGATGTTCGCGGGCTCGAGTAATGCCGACATAGAACAGACGGCGCTCTTCTTCGATGGCTTCCGCCCCCTGCGCAGGAGAACGGTCGAATTTATTCAGCGCATGTTGGATAGGCAGCGAACCGTCGGTAAGCCCAACGAGGAACACCGCATCCCACTCCAGCCCCTTGGCTGCATGCAGGCTAGCCAGCGTCACGCCATCCAGCGTCGGTGGATGTTTGGCCTGCTGCCGAGTGTGCAATTGGCCGAGGAGCGCCTGGATATTGACCTCGGTGTTGGCATGAACGATGTCCTTACACAGGTCGAATAGGGCGCGCAGTGACTGCCAACGTTCCCTGGCACCAGTGCCTTCCGGCTCTTGGTCAGTCATGCCAAGACCCGCGAAAACCTGCTTGACCAAATCCAACAGATTCGTGCCCTGCAATGTCGGAACAGTCCGTGAGGAACGGGAAACTCGCACAAGTGCTGCGATGGCATCGCGGATCTCGGGACGCTGGTAGAAACCGTCCCCGCCACGAACCTGGTAGGCGACTCCTACCTCGGACAAAGCCTGCTCAAAAACTGCGGACTGTGCGTTAATCCGGTACAAAACGGCAATCTCCGATGCCGGCGTACCCGCGTCGATAAGTCGCTTGATGCTGCGCGCGGTCGCGCGAGCTTCCATTGGCTCATCGTCGTACTGATTGAAAGTCGGCTCCGGGCCGTCTTCACGCTGCCCAATCAGCTTCAGCCGCGAGCCGGAGATACGTCCCTGCGCACGGCCGATGACATTGTTAGCCAGACCGACGACCTGTGGGGTCGATCGGTAGTCCCGCTGCAGGCGGACCACTGTGGCTTCCGGGTAGTCCCGAGAGAAGTTCATCAGGTATTGCGGAGTCGCGCCTGTGAAAGAGTAAATCGTCTGGTTGGCGTCCCCGACAACTGTCAGGTTGTCACGGTCTCCCAGCCAGGCGTTGAGAACTCGCTGCTGTAACGGGGTGACATCCTGGTACTCATCGACGACGAAGCACCGATACTGGTTGCGGAATTCCTCCGCCACTGCACGGGAATTCTCCATCGCACCGGCGGTGTGAATGAGTAGGTCGTCGAAGTCGAGCAATAGCCCGTCCGGGGTGGTTTTTATGTCCTCGTAAGCGCGATAGCAATCGACAATTTTCTCCGCAGACAGAGGCGCCGTGCGCCCATGCTCCCGCAGCGCGGCTTGGTACTGATCCGCACCGGCCAGAGTGGCCTTCGCCCACTCAATCTCGCCCATGACATCTCGGATTGTTTCCTTAGAGGTGTCCAGGCCCACTCGACGTACTGCTTGGGCGACAACACGGAATTTCTTGTCATCCAACAGCTGCCAGGGCATATCACCGGCGACTTGGGGCCAGAAGTAGCGCAGCTGGCGAAGTGATGCCGAGTGGAAAGTGCGCGCCTGGACTCCAGGCGTTCCCATCTTTGCCAGGCGGTCGCGCATCTCCCCTGCGGCACGCGAGGTAAATGTCACCGCTAATACCTTTTGCGGCTGCACAAACCCCTGGTCAATGAGGTACTTGATGCGATGAGTAATTGTTCGGGTCTTACCTGTACCGGCTCCGGCAAGAATGCACACCGGCCCCATCGGAGCCGTGGCTGCCTCACGCTGATCTGGATCCAGCCCAGCTAGATATTCCGGCTCGTTCACATCCGCCTCTGAGTAAGTCAAAAGTTGTTAGACCCCATTTTTAAACTTGTCGAGTGCTATTCGTCATTGCTGTAGACACGGCGGACGTACAGCAGCCGGTCGCCTGGCTCCACCGATTCACACTCCGGTGAATCAATTCGGTACAGCTCACCCGAGCGCACCACACCGAGTGCAATATCCGCGAGGTGCCGTGGGCTGGCACCGATTTCCTCTTCGGTGACGAGCCTCTCTGCAACAGAGAATCCTTCATCCGGGCTCAGGAGGTCTTCCATCATCTCCACCACCGAAGGAGTCACCGTGGCCAGCCCCAGCATTCGGCCGGCGGTTTCAGAAGAAATGACCACTTGGTCTGCACCTGACTGCGTCAACAAGTGGCGGTTTTCTGATTCACGCACTGAAGCCACAATTGAGGCACCCGGTGCCAACTCGCGGACAGACAACGTGACCAGCACCGCTGTGTCATCTTTGTTCGGTGCAACGACTATAGAGCGGGCACGCTGAATACCAGCTAACTTCAGCACATCAGATTTAGTAGCCGACCCATGCACCGTCGCCAAGCCTTGATTCGAAGCGTGGTCGAGTGCTTCCTTGTCCGTATCAATAACAACGATTTCTGCCGGATCTACGCCGTCCGCGAGAAGAGCTGCAATGGCAGAACGACCCTTGGTGCCGTATCCGATAACGACGGTGTGGTTGCGCAACTGTCTCCTCCAGCGCTGAATTTGCAGGGTTTTCCGAGACTCTTGGGTCAAAACGGTCAGAGTAGTACCGACCAAGAGAGCAAGGAAGGCCACACGCAGTGGCGTAATGATCAAAATATTGAGTAATCGAGCCCTCTGTGTGACCGGCGTGATGTCACCGTAGCCCGTCGTCGACAGGCTGACAGCCGAGTAATACACCGCATCGATGAAGGTGAGAGGCTCCGTGTATCCGTCGTGGTCGTAGTAGACCACGACGGATGCAATCAGCAGCAAAAACACGGCGTAGTTCAAACGACGTATGATTAGCCGCCAAGGATTCTTCGGCGCGGACTCAGGCAGACCAATGACTCCCAGCAGTGCATGCCCGGGAAGATCATTGAGCCCGGTTTCGTATCCCGAAGATTTCCGAATTGGATTACGCAACCGCTCCTCGCCTGCCTTTCATGAAAACTCCTCCCGGTGAAAAATAGCGCATACAAACTGCTGCTTTCACCTGGATAACTGGCCACGGCCACGCGGCAGTTACATACGTAGATGATTATCCAATCAGCTCGCGCATTTTCCTGTCTAACTCTATCCTGCTTGGCAGTAGCGCTTCATCTGGTATTAGCGTCCGTCCTGCCGAAACGTAGAAGAACCCGGCTTCAATGTCTTCGAGGGCAGTTTCCATTCCCATCTCGCGCAGCCTATCCGACCACGCCAGGCGGTAAATCGCCAGCTGTAGCGCCGCTACTTCCCTTTCCTTTCCGCGCGGCATCTGGCCTGTCTTCCAGTCAATGACGCTCCACTTCCCGTTGTCGTTAAACACCGCGTCGATTCGGCCGACGACCCGCCTCTGCCCGATGGCAATTTCAAACGGCACCTCTACATGCGTTGGCGTGCGGTCAGCCCACTCAGATGCCTCGAAATTCGCCTTCAATTTCTCCAGTTCGCGTTCGGACGCGACTTGTTCTGTGCCGAGGAAGTCATCCAGTTGATCCCCGAAGAGATCCTCATCGTCCAGCAGACTGTGTGCACCGAAGCGATTCTCCAACCAAGCGTGGAATGCCGTACCTCGGCGCGCGAATCGGTTTGGCTTAAACGGCACCGGGCGTGCTTTCCGACGAGCAAACGCGACCGGATCCGCAATCATCGCTTGGTATTCGCTAGTGGACATGCTTGTCGGCATTGGTAGATGAATCTCCGCGGCCTTAGCTCGAAGGATTTCATCCACGAGAATGGTCGTTTCCGTTTCCCATACCTCAGACAGGTCACCTGCAATGGGGCGCTCATCCTGGTCTTCGCCCATGTAGCGCATGACGCTTTCGGCTGCTCGCTGCACACTATCTCGGCGGTTGCCCAGGGTATCGACGGGCCAGACCACCCCATCAACCGCAGTGTCGCAGTCCAAATCGACTTCAGTGTCCTCTACCTCAGGGTCCTCCCCATCTGTCCACGACACCACATAGTCACTGAATTGAGTGGCGATGGCTGCGAAGTCCGCCGACACGTCGGTGGGTTTCTTCAAGCTCGGATTAGGCCGCCTGCTTGCAGTGACAATGAGCTTTTTCGCGGAGCGAGTCATGGCAACGTAGAAGAGGCGCTGTTTTTCTTCCCTCTCCACTTCTCGCAGCTCTTCCTTGTAGGCTTTGATCACCTTGTTGAGGTCGGTCTGGTTATCGGTGCCTGATATGTCCAGTTCGGGGGCGTTGCTATCGACAGAATCAGCGACAGGAGCCCAATCGCCTGCTGCAAGCTGCGTTGCATCCTCTGTTGTTTCCGCACTAGCCGTTAGCGGATCCACTTGAGTAATTGCGCCAGGAGGAAGCTGAACTGAATTGGTGAGCCACGATGACAAATCAACTCTGTCGAACTTGCTAGTGGTGATGCCCGGAACAGCAACGGTTTCCCACTCCAAGCCCTTTGACTTGTGCATAGTCATGATTTGGACACAGTTTTCCGGCATGTTCATAGGTGCCCGTTCCAAGCCATCATCGTGTTCGACAGCGAATTCCAGATAGTTCAAAAACCCTGTCACATCGTCCGAGATATTTTGAGAATACGTCGCAGCGATATCGACAAACCGATCCAGATGTGCAGTCGTCGGCCTGGTTATCGCGGTAGCGGAACCGTACTGTCCGGCCGCTGCTTCTACGCGAATTCCAAACTCAGTAGCGATGTCCTCGACCAGTTCCGGCAGAGGCTTATTCAGCGAGAACCGGCGTAGTTTTCGTAGGCTTGCACCCAACTGTGCGATGCGCACCATTGCTTCATCTGTGTAGTTCAGTGACTCGCTGCAGACCAACCGCCCATTTTTTTCCACACTGCCGCGCGCCAGCGGGGTGCCGTCGTAAAAACGAATATCCGGGTCGGCGATGGCGTGCCCCAGCCCCACCGCGGACGATGCTGCTTCGGCATCTTCCACGAGCTTGTCATACTGGCGAGCGAGCTGGGAAAGCGGTGAGGAGTCTGAAGTCTCTTCGACGTTGCCCTTCTTGCGGGCCAACTCGTCCTTTCCTGTGATTGCCAGCTGATCTACACGAGTGCGAAGTGCCTCCACGTCTGCGGCACCCAAATTGAACTGTGGGCTGAGTAGCAGACGCAGAGCATCCTGGTCTGAACTGGGGTCGACCAATATCTTCATCACCGAGGTGATATCCATGACCTCGGGCAAGTGCAGCAATCCAGCGAGTCCCACAATGATTGCAGGCACACCCCGCTCAGACAGTGCATCTAAATAGACAGCCGATTCAGCATTTGTCCGAACCAGGATGGCAGCATCGAGCTTGTTGCCAGCTGCTTCACATTCGCGTAATTGCGCCTCCATGCAATCTGCGATGTATGCAACTTCTTCCTCACCGGTTGCAGTGAAAGCAAGCTGCACCTCGCCCTGACCTGCTTTTGGCCCCGCATCCAGTGCCTCTACCGTACGAGCCTGCCCCGCAAAAGCACGGTCGGAGACTGCGTTAGCAAGCTGCAGCACTGACTGCGGGTTTCGCCAAGAAATGGTCAGTTGCTTTTTCTCCGCTGGCTGCCCATCCGACCGCGGAAAATCATTGACAAACTGCACAAGGTTTTCGGCCGTTGCTCCTCGCCAGCCATAAATTGCCTGCATCGGATCGCCGACAGCGGTGACACAACCACCGGAGAACAGCGCACGCAGGAACAGCCGCTGTGTGTGCGACGTGTCCTGGTACTCGTCGAGCATGATGATCTTAAAGCGACGCCGCTCCTCCTCCCCGACTTCCGCGAAGTCGGTGGCTAGCCGGGCCGCACGAGCCATCTGCATACCAAAGGTGGCTACATTTTCTTCATTGCACCGAGCTCGAACCTGCTCTACCAGCGGCAAAATCTCTAATCTCTCCCGCTGCTTATCGACGATGCCCTGTAGATCGCCAATTAGCCCCTCGCGTTTACCCTTCTGCGGGGTCTGCTCAATATTGCTGATGAACGCTTCGGTTTCCTCGCGAATCGCCTGCGGAGTAGACAAGTTTGAGTCGATGTTCGACCCCAGCTCAATAATGCGACTGGCCAGCGTTGATGGCGCAATATCGACATCAATTTCGGTCACATTGCGAGCTGTTTCCCAGGCCAACTGCCACTGCGTCGCGCCATCCATAATGGTGACCCCCGGCTCCGTCGGCAGCAAAAGACCATAATTGCTCACGACTTCAGAGGCATAGGCATCGTAAGTAAGCGTGGTTGGGGCAATGACCTCGAGGCTTGCTAGCACCTCTGGTGAAGCTTGTGCACGAAATGCAGCGGAAGAAGCAAGCGCATTCAGCTGTTGGCGGATACGGACGCCGAGCTCGCGCGCTGCCTTCCTGGTGAAGGTCAAACCTAGAACTTCTTCTGGGCGGATAAAGCCGTTGGCGACCAACCACACAACACGGGCAGCCATTGTCGCTGTTTTACCAGCACCGGCACCGGCGACAACAAGCATTGGTTCCATCGGTGCACCGATTACCGCCGCTTGTTGCGGGGTGGGCGGAAAGTCCTGCCCCATCATCTCCGACAGGGTGACGGGATCAATGATGGTTCGTTCCTCCGACATGACTACCGATTCCCTTCTGCTGCCGGGCACGCCTTCGAAAGCGTGCAGAACTTGCAATGATCACCAGCGAGCGCCAAGGCACGCGGGCCAGACGTCGCACGTGCTACCTGCTCTACGCGACGCTCCCAGTCAGCCAACTTGTCTTCCGTGAGCTTTGACTGTTCGCGGCTAGTGATAATGGTCTTATTGTGTGACTTTCGCGGAAATACCAGGTATGCCCCAGATTGTTCAATGCCTTCGCCGTTGTCCACAGCGAGCCCATCTCCGCTTTCAACGAGCTTCCCCTTCGACAGCGCCAGTTGATATGTAGCTAGCTGTGCGTGTCCTTCTACTTCTTTACCGGAGGGCGCTGTCTTACCGGTTTTAATATCGACGATTTGAACTGCACCATCAGCGTCTTCAATCAACCGGTCGATTCGTCCGACAATCACGATGTCATCGTTGATGTTGACATTTACTGGGACCTCGGTTCCGATATCTTTCTTAGTCTCAATCCACCGCTGCCAATCCTCCAGCCCGGTCAACCAGGTCTCTTCCTCAGTACGCTTACGCCACTCCGGATCATCGGACAGGTCCCCAAAAACACGCCGGATCTCAGACTGAGCCTCAGGCACAGTCACTCCCTTGGCGACTGCTTCTACCGCCTGATGCAGTAGAGAGCCCAGATACATGGCCGATGTCGGTGCTGATTTATCCAACATGGCCTTCAACGGACAACTCAGGGTTGCTTCCACCTTGGAGGGATTGATCCTCATCGGCTTCTTGTCATTTACCGGCTTCGAAGTCGACGGTGCACGGAGCCCCCACCAGGTGTCTGGATGTGCGCCAGCAACCTCAACCTGCGCCAATCGCGCGAGTTGACGTGCAGCTTGTCGACGCCGCGTCTCAGTCTCCGCATCGTCCACAACGGCTGCACGCAGTTCTGCCAGCAGTGACTCCACAGAGAGCACCCGTGGCAGGCCTTCACCGGCCCATGCGACATCTTCTGCCTCTGCAACATCCGGATTGCCGGCGTTTGCTTCATTAGCCGTAGCCCCGACTCCGTTCGCAGACGACGATGCTTCCGACTGTTTCACCAGCTCCGTCACCGAATTACCGAGCTTTTCAACGAGCTCGATAATAAACGGACTGGGAACTCCAACATCGTCAGGAGAATCGACTGCGGTCAGCAGTACCCTGTCGCTCGCCCGTGATACCGCGACGTGCAGCAAACGACGTTCCTCCGCCAGCGCATCCGCCATGGAATTGATGTACTCCCGCGGCTCAATTCCGTGATCAACGAGACCGATGAACTCGTTCTGCTTCATCACCGAGCCAGTCACACCGAGGCTGGGCCACTGGCCTTCCTGGACTCCGACAACCGCTACTGCTTTCCACTGCCTGCCCAGAGCCGCATGGGCTGAGAGAATGCGCACGGCATCGCGCTCTACCCCGCTACGGTCACGTGCGCCGATGGGCAGCTCCTGCTCTTCCACAGAAGCGATAAAACCGTCAACCGTCAGTTTTGGATTCAGCTCCACACGGTCACCAGCAAAGTCGAACAGTGCCATCACAGCATCCAAATCGCGGTCAGCCGATGCGCCAGCTGTACCGCCGCGCAACGATGCCGCCACCAGATGGTCTGCCAAACCAGTGGACTGCCAAATTGCCCACAAAGTTGCTTCCACACCATCGCGCAACGCTTCACGAGCTGCGCTCAACAGATCCAGCGGCACCTGCAGCGCCTGACGTTCACGCTGCGACAGAGACTCAATAAGCTCCAGCTGTTCAGCTGTGAGTCCCTCTGCCTTCAAGATTCCGATGAGCTGAGTCATCGCGGCCCCGCCGAACAGGTCGGCCTTTCGGATTCCGCGCAGCAGACGCTCTTTGACAATCGGATCCATGTTGACCAATGGGCCGGAGAGGAACTCGTCCCACTCCACGTCATCGAGCTGGTTCATAGTTGCCCGCAACGCCACCATCAGCGCTCGCACCAATCGCTGATGACTTAGCACGATGTCCGTTGGGTCAATCTGCACAGGCACACCCGCACGCGACAACGCACGGAACAGAGAGGACTCCCCTGCACCGGACCGGACGATGACCGCCATATCCTTCCATGCCACTCCCTCGTCAATATGAAGGCGCCGGAAGTAGTCCGCGACTGTGGCTCGCTGTGCACGTTCAGAAGGATGAATAGCTATGCTTACTGCACTTTTAGCTGCGTACGAGTTTTCCGCTGCGACGGTATCGCTGTTGTTTCCAACTTCGGATTCACGAGCTTCCTGTGCTCCAACTGAACCGACAATGCCACGGTATGCAGGAGCCTTAGGCAAGCGCTGAGAAACTGCGTTGACTAAATCCGCGATATCAGCGTTACAGCGGTAAGACTGCTGCAAGTGGATTGCCTTGTACTCGACCTCACCAGTCCCCCGGAGATAGTCATTATTAGCACCGCGGAAATGGAATACCGATTGATCTTCATCACCAGTAATGACGGCTACGGCCGCCTGCGACACAAACCGATCCACAAGACGCGCAGCTTCCGGGGATAGGTGTTCAGCATCATCGACCAGCACCACCGACTTTCCCCACCGAGCCAGTGCTTGCGCGTCTGTATCCAGCTCCATCAATGCCGCAGAGACAATCTCTGCAGCGTTCAGGCTGGGCTCCCACGCCAACCGCATAGTCTGCTGATACTCCGCCATAAACTTGCCAGCCGCACACCACGACTCAATGCCATAGTCCACGCCGAGCTGCTGAAGCCTCGGGGCATCAATCCCCCGCTCAGCTGCACGCAGCAGAAAGTCACGAACCGCACGGGAAAAACCGACTAACGGAAGAGCCGGGCGCAACCGCTCTGGCCAATACGCACCACCATCTTCCGCATGACCGGCCAAAAGTTGCCGCACGACAGCATCTTGGCGTGCACCAGTGGTCAACGATGGTTCAGGCTCTCCCCGACTGACAGCGGCATCACGTACTACTGCATAGGCAAGCGAATGCACGGCACGCACCATGCCACCTTGACCTGCCCCGACCGAACCGCCTTCCCCCAGTTCAGAGGAAAAACGCCTGTCAATATCCCGCCTCAATTCCGCGGCGGCCTCTTTTGACTGTGACACCACCAAAATGCTGTCCGCCGGAATGCCCGCCTGCATGTAGTCCACCGCGAGATCTGCCAGCAGCGAACTCTTACCAGTCCCTGGGCCGCCTAAAACGCGCACAACAGACTGGTTTACAAGCTTGTTCTCTACCACGAGCGCCTGATTATGGGAAGGGAAAAGCGCCTCTACCGCAGTACCCAACCACTGCCGACGACGAGGAGGTTCCTCCTGGACGAACCGAACCTTCGGCATTCCATCTACGTTCATGTGCACCATTGTGGCACAACCTCCGGACCAATACTCGAACACCCATTCGAAGTAAGGAGAAAAATACCCCCGCCCCAAAAAACTCCCGTAAATACTGCCCGGCGTTACTTAGACACAAACGCGCGAACTAGCGAAGCCGCGCGGAACAGACCGCGATACGCACTCGGCTGCGATTCTGGACTAACAGCGTGGACAAAAAGTCGATAACACATCGCACGAACGAGCAACTGACCGAAATCCGGCAGGTGATCGAAGCGCCGCAGTAGCTCCTCATCAGCCCCCATCATGGACAGACAATCCACTGCCGCCAAGGCAGCTGTCCAACCACGGACATGCCACGCTGGCACGATATCGGTGAGAACCGGGGCGGCCGTGCCGTCGTAAAGCAGCGTGCCGACGAGGTCTGCGTGACAGACCTGCAGAAGCTCCGTTGGCACAACCATCTCTGCCCGCAGCTGGAGAAGATCACCGGAGATCGTGAGAGCCTCGGCACAATCGGCGCGGGGGACGCTATCCGCGTCGAGAAGCTGCTCGAGGATGCCGATTGGGTCAGAGTCCCAAGCTGCGCGATTACACATGACGAAGTAATCGGGCTCTTTATCAAGGAGGAACTGTGGCCGTTCAATACTGGCAAGCGACTCTTCCACGCGACCAGCGGCCACAATGGTTTCATCGGCACGTGGCGCGAATCCCCCCGGGATGAAATGACGAGCCTGCCACCCAGCAATGACTAAGCGGCCGTCACTGGTACGCACGGATTTCGCCACTCGGACGCCATCGACATCTAGCGCACTGCGAACCTTTGCAGACCACAGCGCCTGCGCCGAATTATGTACCGGCGAAAGGACAATGGAATCGTCGTAGACCCAGCCATTGTCCCAAGCTCGCCCGGCACGATGCGGCTCGCCCTCGGCACCAAAGGCCTCTAAAACACGGTCGGGAGGAGTGGCGATCATAATCTGCTACTACCTTGCTTTCTGAGTCGGTGCGGCCGTATCGTCGTCCGCCCCAAATGGGTACGGCCAGCCGTTGACAGAACACGTCTTACCATCGACCTGATAGACCTCGCTGCTGTCGATTTTGTGCAGTTCATCGTTCGACACGCTCAGGGTCTGCTGCATCATGATTGGCGCGATACCGCCGTCCCTCGGACAGGGCTCGTGAACCGCGTACCCAAGTCCGTGACCAACCTCGTGATTAATAAGGTATTGGCGATACAATCCCAGGTCCCCCTCAAAAGGCAGGGCACCTCGAACCCACCGGGCGATACTGACGACCACGCGCCCAGGCTCACCTTCCCGCTGCCCAGACAGGTAACAGGAGGTCTCCATTCCCAAGGTGTTGCCGCACAGCTGATGTGCGGTTCCAGTCGCGGAAAGCTGCACGACAATCGTCGGATCCTGGTCGCGAGGCACTGCCTCGAAAGAAAAATCTGGATTAGCTGTCCAGCCACGTGGATCGGCCAGAATCGAGTTCACCGTCTCTGCAAAGGCGCGCTCGCCACCAATCGAAGGAACATCAATGTTGTCTTCAATTTCCACGGAATACCTGACCGCATTGTCGCGCCCCTCCCCAACACGGGGATGCGCCACGGTAACATCTTTAAAATTTCCCGAGGGTTCCGTGGCAAAGGCCGGACCGGGTGGCAACTGCCCTCCCTCGTAACCATCACCGTATCCCTCACCGGGCACCGGACCAGGGCGACCATTGCCACTCTGCGAGGCGACAGTGCCAGTGCCGGAACCTGAAGAATCATCTTCAGCAGTGAAGATGTCGAAGAGAATGATGACTGTGAGCACCACAAGTACAGGGATGGCATAGGCTCGCCACCCCCAACTCCTTGCAATGCGTACGAGAAAGGGTTCTTGCGTCATTAGGCGAAGAAGCCAACCTTACGGTCTGCGTTATTACCGGTACGGACGTAGGCGACCTTGTCAGCATTAATCAGGTACTCCTGACCAGCGCCGTCGCTGAGCTCAATCACACCTTCGCCAGCAGCCAGCTTCTGGGAGATCGCAGCCTTGACCTCCTCGCCACCAGCGACGTTTTCAATGTTCAGCTCACGCGTATTGTCTGCAAATCCAATAGTGATGTCCATAGGTGACATCATAACCATTCCCAAAGCGGCTAGGATTAGAGAGACCGATTAAGCCGTCGTGTCACGTGAGGTTACAAACAGCAAAGGAGTCGCCGTGGCAGAGTCCCAGTCCCCGACATTCGTCGAATTGGGGGTCGCCGCGGAAATCTGCGACGCACTCGCCGACGAAGGAATCACCCGCACATTTGCCATCCAGGAACTGACGCTGCCCTTGGCGCTCGACGGCACGGACATCATCGGCCAAGCCCGTACTGGAATGGGAAAAACTCTTGGTTTTGGTGTCCCCCTTATTGACCGCGTCTTTGATGACGCCCGCATTCCAGAACCGGATGGCACTGCCCGCGCAATCATCATCGTCCCCACCCGTGAGCTATGTGTGCAGGTCGGCGAGGATTTGGCCCGCGCTGCGCACTCAACCAATCTGCGTGTGTGCACTATTTACGGTGGCCGCCCCTATGAGGAACAGATTGAACAGCTAGACCGCGGCGTGGACATCATCGTCGGTACTCCCGGCCGTCTCATCGATCTTTACCAGCGCAATAATCTAGAGCTGTCAGGCGTAAAGATTTTGGTTCTCGACGAGGCCGACGAGATGCTCGACTTGGGCTTCCTTCCGGACATCGAGAAGATTCTGGCTGCGGTGCCAGATGAACGTCAGACCATGCTCTTCTCGGCAACAATGCCGGGCCCAATTCTGACTCTCGCACGTACCTTTATGAATCGCCCGGTGCACATCCGCGCTGAATCAGGCGAGGAAGAGGCCACAGTCCACGAGACCACTAAACAGATTGTTTTCCAATCGCACCAGATGGATAAGGTCTCGGTCATTGCCCGCATCCTGCAAGCCAACGGTCGTGGTCGCACCATCATTTTTGCTCGCACGAAGCGCGGCGCCGCCTCGGTTGCTGAGCAGCTCGGCGAGCGCGGCTTCCTGGTCACCGCCGTCCACGGCGATATGGGCCAGCCTGCACGTGAGCGCTCGCTGACGGCGTTCCGCAATGGCGACGTCGACGTCCTGGTCGCAACCGATGTCGCGGCTCGCGGTATCGATATCGACGATGTCACCCACGTCATCAACCACCAGGTGCCCGATGACGAAATGACCTATGTCCACCGCATCGGCCGCACCGGCCGCGCGGGACACAGCGGTGTCGCCGTTACGCTCGTCGGCTGGGATGAAACCACAAAGTGGAAGGCTATTTCAGATGCTCTCGACCTGGACATGGCCGAGATTCCGACGTGGTTTTCCACCTCCCCCGAGCTCGCTGAAGCTCTAGACATCCCCGAGGGGATCGATGAGAAGGTCGGGCCAGCCCGCCCGGTGTTGGGTTCCAGACCACCTCGCGGGCGTGGCGGAAGAGGCCCGCGAAACAACCGCTCACAGGCTCATCATCGCAATCGCGGCCAAGGACGAAGCTCAAAGCGGGCCGGCCACTCCAATTCTCATCGTCGCAGCTAGGCCGCTGCGCGTGCCAACTCCCCGCCTCACCTCTCGCCACGACCACTCGTCGACAGGACATTCCAACCGTGCTGCAGTCACCACAAGCCAACGCTGAGCCCACCACTGCAGAGACCCGACTGCGCCGCAATCGAATCGCATCAGTAGTTCTCATCATCGCCGTAGTGCTAGTCGTCGGTTGGACATGGGTCGCTTCTCCGGCTCGTAAGGTCGATCGCACTGAATCCACGGCACCGACGAGCAGCACAGCGCAAGCCCCGGCCGCGAACGATCCGGAGGCAATGCCACATACTCTCCGGCCGGTGTGGTCCACTGAATCGTCGGCAAGCACAAGCACGCACACCATCTCCCCGGCGCCACTGGTGATGGACAACTCCCTCATCGTTGCTGAGAACAAGGGCGTGCGTGCTATCTCGCTTAACGACGGCACGGAGCGCTGGCACTATCGACGAGATATTCCGCTTTGTGCGCTCTCGGGCAGTGATGGCCAAGTTTTCGCGACTTTTCGTGGGGCAGCTGGCTGCGGTGAGACCGTTGCACTCAAGCCCGACTCGGGGCAGTATGTCGCGACCCGTAAATCGATTGCGGCTGACAGCCCTGCCGCCGTGCGCTCGAACTCATACGCGGGTGTCTACGACTCTGGATTCCTGGAGCTGTGGCGCTCTGACCTGGTCCGAGTAGTCGAGTACGGCAAGATTCCAGCGTCTCCGGAACCGAAGATGCAGCCGCATCCGGAGTGTTCGATTATCAGTGCGCTCACGCGCGTGGAGCTGCTGGCCGTCGTAAACAACTGCGATGGTCACGGGCGCCTGGTCATGCAGGCGGCAAATCCGGAGGAGTCTCGGAAACCGGAGGTCAAGAGCGATATTGACCTTGGTCCGGTAACTGCAGATATGTCACTGGTATCGATTGGCCAGGACACGGCGGCGGTACTGTCAGACAATCGCATCCGAGTTTTTCGTATGGACGGCACGATGCTGACTGAATTGGCGCTGGATGAGACTACCCTGCGCCCAGCACCGGCGGAAGCTAACTCCAACGGCGATGCCCCGCGTGCGCCTTTTACAACGGATCTTCCCCATCACATGACGTGGTGGTCGCCGCGTGGTTTACTGGGCTTCCGCCCGAGCACCCTGGCGCCGGATTTCGAGTTTCCTGAGGCCACAGGAACCCCAGCTCCATGGGGTGAGCATGTTTTCATGCCAGTCGCTGACGGAGTCGCGGTATTGAATGCCAAGACTCTCGAGATTATCGGCACACTCCCGTTGCCTGCAGCTGCGAAGTCCACTCATGCAAATAATGCGGACAAGCCGGAAGTGCCCGTGCGCCTTGCGGTTGTCGGTGACACGCTACTAGTTCAGCGCGGTGAGTCAGTCGACGCGTTCGCCATCGAAGCTTAGAAAGAGCGGGCAGCCCAATCAATCGCCTTCGGACTAAACATACAGGCCAGCGCAGCAATTGAAGCTGCCGCCGTCGGTAGAGCAAGCAGAAAAGCGCTCGAGCGGAACATGTAATAGGCCACGCCCAGCAAGCAGAGGTTGAGCATAATAATCGGCCCGCGCCCCCATCGGGCGCCACGCAGCAACATAATCGCACCAGCGAGAACAGCGCCGAAAATGAGAAGGAACCACAGCGCGGTACCCCAACCGGAAATGACCGCGGCCTCGTCGCGGTACCCCATCAAATCACGAATGAGAAGGAAAATCCCGTAGCCCAGACCGAGGGCACATTCGGCGACACCAATCCACGCACCGACCATAACAACCTGAGGTGCGGCGATCGGCCCGTCGGCTGCCGCAAGCTGGTCGGTAGTACGCGATTTGGGCGCATTGCTGCTGTTTTTCTGGTTACTCACGCCCTACATGTTAGCCCGGTGCGAACCGATGAATACACCCTGGAGGCATACCGGCTAATGCGCCCATCACAAGTCTGCTCATGCACTATTCTTGGTGCCTGTGCGTGCGTTGCTAATCTCCAATCCAAATTCGACCAGTAACACTGCTCGACGTATGCCCGGCGTTGTGCGGGCGCTTCGCTCGGTCGAGGGGATTCGCTTGACATCCATGTTTACCGCCTACCCTGGCCATGCTGCGGAAATGGTGGCGGGAATAACGGTTCGCGATTACGACGTCATTATTTCTCTCGGCGGCGACGGAACCATTAACGAGATTGTCAATGGGCTCATGAACTCCAACCCATTCTCCGCACTGCCTGCCACTGACCTGCCTGTCATCGCGACAATTCCCACCGGCAGCGCCAACGTTTTGGCAGGTGCGTTGGGTATTCCCCGCGACCCCGTAGATGCCGCGTGGTACATCGCAAGTCTGCTGCGCTCCCGAACCCGCAGCAATATCAGCGTTGGACATGCAGCGGAGCGATGCTTCGTGGTCAATGCCGGTATCGGCATCGATGCGGAAGTCATTTCCACCATGGAACAGCTCCGACAAAACGGTACCCGCGCCAAAGCCGTGCGCTATTTGCCGGCAATTTTCACCGCATGGAATCAGTTGCGCAAAAGCCCGCCACAAATCACCGCAACTATCGACGGCACGGAGTTTGGCCGTGATCTCGCAATGGCCGTGGTGTCCAACTCCAATCCCTGGACATTCCTCGGCGACCTCCCCATCGTCACCAACCCCACTGTGTCACTGCGCAGGGGCCTGGGCTTTTATGGCTTCACTTCCCTGAGGGGAGTGACGGGACTTGTCGCCGCAGCCAATTTAGCCGGTTTCTTCACCCGACTGCGTTCCCCCTTCCACGTCGAAGCCCGCGAACGACGCGCCGACAACGTCCAGCACATCGAGCTCACCGCTACTGCCCCACTTCGTCTCCAGTTGGACGGCGAGTACATCAATCAGTGTGAGTCCCTCAACATCCGTGTTAAGCAAGGCGCTATCAATTTTGTGGCGCGTGCCGACGATTACACCGAGGACCAGTTCACCAAGAAAGTCGCTACCCGCCCCGTGGACGAGCGCTTGCTCGTTGTGGTGACCAAAAAGGTCATGGATCGCACACGCCGACTGTTCAGTGCTAGCCAAAAAGCCGAGGCAAACCCGACTTAAACTGCAACTGTTTACTGACAAGCCAACAAAAATGCGCCATACACCCTCACTACTGCAATTACCAAAACTAATTTTACCCCCACAAAGGGCTAGTTTTGACCTGGCGTTTTAACCAAAACTTCACTTTTCTGTGAGGTTTGGCACTTTTATTCATTTTGCTCTTTACGAACCGCCCCAGTCGTGAAAACATGTAAATCGTCAGCGAGACAGGCACGCAGTTCACTGGTTGTGTAACCATGCAAGTCTCGCCTTTTTAGGCGCAAACTCTTTGGTGAGTCCCCACTACCTTTCACGTCATATAGGCGATGGAACAGGTGGCCCCTCCCAAGATGCCTAATACCCCTGGGCAACCGGGAATGAACCCCAACCTTCGTTGAGATACGGCGATTTGTCGTGTCTGACGAAATCCATTTCCGGAGCTGCCTTCCCGCAAGGAAATTTAACCCTGCCCTCACCCGGGCTCGTAATGTTTTAGGAGTTTGTCATGGATTGGCGTCACAAGGCCGTTTGTCGTGAAGAGGATCCGGAGCTGTTCTTCCCGGTCGGTAACTCCGGCCCGGCTCTCGCCCAGATTGCTAAGGCCAAGGTCGTTTGCAACCGTTGCCCCGTTACTGCTCAGTGCCTGGCCTGGGCACTTGAGACCGGCCAGGATGCAGGTGTCTGGGGCGGCATGAGCGAGGATGAGCGTCGCGCACTGAAGCGCCGTCGCAACCGCGGCCGCACCCGTCGCACTCGCACCAGCACCACGGTCTAATTAAAGGACTTACCCTCGTACCGTGTAATCTATACCGGTTGATACCTGTTTAACCCGATAGAAAGAGAGCCCAGCTATGAGCAAGCGTGGCCGTAAGCGCAAGGACCGCCGTAAGAACAAGGCTAACCACGGCAAGCGTCCGAACAGCTAAGTTGCCCTTAGTTGCAGCAGTCTTAGCCATCACCGGCTAAGACATCTCACTCCACTCCAGCACAACTCGGTATTGCACCGAGGGACGGGGTGGAGTTTTTTATGCCTCCAGCGGATACCTCAACGGGTAGCAGGTCTGAAAGTGACTAGGTTTATGACACATGAATTGAATTCACCCGCAGTTTTTTGTCATAAACCTAGTCACTTTCAACACCTTTTCGATGCCTCGTCGATACCGCATCCTCGCTTTCCGGATTAACCATCCGCCAGAACCTTACCAGCGAGTTTGGAGCCCAAACCCCACCGGAGTAACGTCTGAAAACAGAGCTTTTACAGCAGCTCCAGCTAGGTTGCTCGAAAGCAATGGGGCTATAGCTCAGTTGGTAGAGCGTCGCGTTCGCAATGCGAAGGTCAGGGGTTCGATTCCCCTTAGCTCCACAAATAGCTCCACAAAAATATCCCAGGCCACATCACCGTGACCTGGGATTTTCCCATTACGGGGTTAAGTAGCAAAAAGTGTGTCCGCTCGG
>NZ_KV796549.1:0-216 GCF_001809225.1 Corynebacterium sp. HMSC077G07
TCTCTTCTCCGCACACGCGGAGGTATTTCCAAATACAAGCTGTTTACCTTCGATCTGCTGCACTCTTCTCCGCACACGCGGAGGTATTTCCGCGTCAATCGCATCATTCATCGGCTTACCCAGCTCTTCTCCGCACACGCGGAGGTATTTCCCCTGATAGTCACGCCGTCCTGGGCTTCATACGCTCTTCTCCGCACACGCGGAGGTATTTCCGCT
>NZ_KV796550.1:0-64963 GCF_001809225.1 Corynebacterium sp. HMSC077G07
GCCCACTTTTGTGCCCACGAGTAAACAACATTAACTAGCGTTTTAATGCGACATTTTTTGTTCGTTTGCTCATTCCTATGTGGCACGCTTCGTCGTCGCCGTTTTAATTGCTCGACTCAGTCGGCTGTATCTTGGAATTCATGCGAGTGGGAATCGTGACTGGAGCATCTCGGGGCATAGGCGCCGTCTTTGCCGATAAACTTGGGCAGCTACGTCCAGACCTAGATGAAATTTGGTGTGTTTCTCGTAGCTACAACGATGATTCTTCCGGTGAGGACGCTGAGTTCTCGCAGAGGCAAGGTCCTCGTCTTCGATATCTTTGTCTAGATCAGTCCGATGATGATTTTGGCGATAAACTCCGGAATCATGTTGACCGCCATCACGCGACGATAGTTTATTTAATCCTCAATGCCGCGTATGCGAATTATGGCGATGTTAAAACCCAGGATTTTTCGCAGGCTGATCAAATGATACAGACGAATATTCGCGGTACGGTCGCAGCGGTTTACTCGCTAAACGATTTATTCGAAAAGAACGGCCACATCATTTTCGTTTCATCGATCTCAGCTGTAGCACCAACTCCAGGGCTGGCGGTGTACACAGCATCGAAAGCGTTTATTCGGCACTGGGGTATCTGCCTTAGAGAGGAATTGAAACCTAATGGTGTAACTGTAACTATTTGCTACCCGGGAAAGGTTAAGACCAAGGCGCTACGGGACGTCGTGAAGCAGGCGAAGTCGGTGAAGTTGCGTCTCATGCCGGAGCAGAATCTCAATTATCTAGTGGAGCGCACGTTACGTGGAGCGGAGAGGGGTCGGGCGGAGGTAGCGCCCGGCCTATATGGCCTAGTGATGGCCCTATCCAAAACTGTGCCGAAACGTGTGGTGGCTCGATTCGCGCGGTTAGTTTGAGGCCGTCTAGATTCGCGGAATCAAACTTTCGTTTAACCCCCTGGGTTTAGTCTGTTTAGAAGCCAGTGTTATCTGAGTAGGCTACGAAGTATGCGTAAGTTATTCACAGCTGCTTCGGTGTATCTCGGTCTTGGTCTGTTTTCTGGCGTTTTCTATCGTGAATTTACCCGTGCGATGGATTTTGGGGATAAAACGCAGCTCAATACGCTGCACACGCATTTCCTTGTTCTTGGCATGATTTTCTTCTTGGTTGCGCTGGCATTGGATGGGCAATTCAATATTTCAGCTGTCAAGGGCTTTGATCGCTGGTTCATCGTTCAGAATGTCGGCATTGTTTGGACGATTGGCATGATGGTGGCTAACGGTATCGTGCACGTTGTTTCAGGCCCGGAGGCCTGGGGTGCGATGTACTCGGGAATTGCAGGGCTCGGCCACATTATCCTGACGGTCGGCTTTGTGTGGTTCTTTATGCTTCTCAATAAGGCGCTGAAGAATCGAGAACGCGAGGTTCGCAAGGCCAACGCGGCCGTATAAATTGCCAGCGGAAATGCGTGAGCCGGATAGCTGATTCAGCGTAGGCGATAAGGCGAAATAGAAACCCCGTGCAGAAACAATATCTGCACGGGGCGCTTTCATATAACGGCGACTACTCGTCTGCGATAGCGGCCAGGGGCGGTGTCTTCGCGGCCTTCTGACCAGGGCCGAGAGCAGCAATAATGCCCACAAGCGCAGACCCAAGCAGCATGAGAACAATCTGCAGCCACGGTACCGCGATAGTATTCAGGCCCTCATCCTTCAGCACGGTCAGCAGTGACCAACCGAGGAACAAGCCGAGGACAATACCTACAACCGCGCCGAAAATGGAGATTTCCACAGATTCCAGGCGAATCATCCGGCGAATCCCCGAGCGCTGCAGGCCGACGGCCCGAAGCATGCCAATCTCCTGGCGGCGCTCGACAACTGAGAGTGCGACAGTATTGATAATTCCCAGAATCGAAATGATGACCGCCAGTGCCAGCAGCGCGTACACGATTCCCAGCATGACATCGATAGAGGCATTCGCGAGGCCCGCAAACTCCTTAGCAGTCATCACCTGTACTACGAGGTAGTCCGCAACTGCGTCGCTAAGCTTTTGCTTCATTTCATCCATGGAGCCGCTGTCTGACGCGATGGAATCAGAAACATCGACGTAGGTCTGGAACGGCAACAGGTGGCTGCTTTTGACATATTTATGGGCGGCTTCGTCGGAGACAATAATCGACTGGCCGGGATCATTCGTGTCAGCAAAAATGCCGGTGACGGGGAGCCGTGTTATGCCGCCTTTGGAAACCACTGCGAGTTCAGTGCCAACGTTCCAACTATTCTTTTTCGCTGTTGATTCGCTGATGACAATTCCCGCATCCGACTCGGCCAGATCCAGGGAGCCCTGGATGGCGCGAGTGCCGTACCATTTGCCGACGTTGGAGTTGAAAACCGACGCATTACTAGATTCCGGTCCGACTTCAGTTTGTTCGCCGTCGGAAGCTATCATCGTGGCGGCTTCCTCAGGCGGGATCACCAGCAGCGCACCAATCGACAAAGTTGCGGTGTCGTCGACACCATCGATATCCTTCACTGCGTCCTCGACCCCAAGCGGCAGGGCCGAATGCGCGGTCAGAGGTGGCGAGAGCACGAAGTCAGCCGTCAGATTGGTCTCTGACCACTCATTGACCGCCTCCTTCATGGACACACCGAACATGCCAATCACAGTCACCAGCGCAAGCCCGAGCGTCAGTGCAAACGATGTGGTTCCCGTTCTGCGCGGATTGCGGTGGGAGTTCGTCGCCGCAAGCTTGCCGACGGTTCCAAAAGGCGCACCTACGACGCGCCCCAGTCCTCCGATCAGAGGCATGGACAGCGCGGGGCCGACAAGCCAGACGGAGGCTACGGCCATCACTGCACCGACACCAACGAAGACGGCACGAATCTTGGTTTCTGCGTCGTTCCACTGCAATGCCCAGGCAATGATTGCGATCGCGGCGGACGCCAGCACAGTACCGGTCCACGTCCTAGCACTGAGGCTATTGCTGGTTGTTTGATCCCCAGAGCGCATGGCTTCTACAGGAGGGACCGCGCCAGCGCGGGCGGCCGGCGTCCAGGCGGCGATCATGGTGATGGCCACGCCGACAAGGAGAGGAACGATGACTGCCACCGGTTCGAATGTCAGGCCATCGCCGGGCATGGAGATACTCATGGCATCGAGAAGCATGAATAGCCCCTGGCTCAGCCCAAATCCCGTGATGACACCTAGTGCGGAACCGATGAGGCCAACAATGAATGCCTCCAAGAGGACGGACGCAGTGAGCTGTCGTCGTGAAGCACCGAGGGCGCGGAGGAGAGCGAATTCCTTCATGCGCTGAGTGACCAGCATGGTGAAAGTATTGGAAATGATGAAGATCCCGACCAGCAGCCCGATGAGCCCGAAAGCGATGAGGAAGTAGTTGACAAAGCTTAAGGCAGAGGAGACACGTTCGGAGGCCTCGTCGGCGAGCTTAGAGCCTGCCTCTACCTTGAGCTCGGGGAATGCTTCTGCGACATCACGGGTAAGCGTGGCAGCGTCAGTGGTGGAATCGGCGGCGAGGGTGAACATGTCCATATGGCTGTCCGCGCCGTAGAGCTCTCGCCACTGATTCTGGGTGAAAAAGACCGCGAGGTAGCCGGTTTCGTCGATGGAGGTATCGGCGATGCCGACGACCTTCACCGTCGCCCGCTCGAGACGGGTGGCCACCTTGATTTCAGTGCCGACGTGGAGGTTGCCGAGTTCGGCGGTAGTGGAGTTGACGACCACCTCACCTGGTGTTTCCGGCGCGTGCCCCTCGGTAACCGTGACCTTGTTGCCCACCGCTTCGGCCGCTGGATAGTAGGGAAGACCCATCGATGGCGAACCATTGGTTTGAATCGGCTTGCCGTCGGCTCCCGTGGCCGTAATGCTGTTGTTGGGATCGCCAATGTTGAGGGCTCGGACCCCGGGGAAGCTTTCGATTTTCTGCGCGGTTTCTTCGGTGAGAGCACCGGGATTGTCAGCTGGGGCCGTCACCACCACGTCGACACCGTCATAAGCGGTACTCATTGCGCCCTTAAAGGCCTTGTCCAGCGATGATGTGAACACAAATGCGCCGGTGATGAAGGCTGTGCCCAGCACGACCGAAATAATTGTGAGCACGAGGCGCAACTTGTGCGAGGTGATATTACGCCAGGCGACGCGGCTTAGCGTGGAAGACGATGATGCCATGGGGAGAGATGACCTGCCTTCCTAAAGATTCTCAATATCTGCCATGCGCGCCAAAATATCGGCGGGCGTGGGGTTGCGAAGCTCGTCAACCACACGGCCATCCGCGAGGAACACAACACGGTCTGCGTAGGATGCGGCGGTGGCATCATGCGTCACAATGACAACGGTCTGGCCGATGTCATCAACCGCATCGCGGAGAATCGTCAACACCTCACGGGATGAGTTCGAGTCCAAGTTGCCCGTCGGCTCATCGCCAAAGATGATCTCCGGCCGGCTGACGATAGCACGCGCACAGGCGACACGCTGCTGCTGGCCACCGGACAGTTCCGAGGGGCGGTGCGTAAGCCGTTCTTTAAGCCCGAGGCGCGTGGTGATTTCCTCGAACCACTGCTTATCCACCTTACGACCAGCGATATTGATAGGCAGGGTGATGTTCTCCGCCGCTGTCAACGTCGGCACCAAGTTGAAGGACTGGAACACAAAGCCCAGGCGGTCACGCCGCAGCGCCGTAATCTCCTTGTCCGACAGCTTCGACAGTTCCGTCGTGCCGATGTACGCGCTTCCCGACGTCGCGGAGTCCAAGCCGGCCATGCAGTGCATCAATGTCGACTTACCCGACCCGGACGGCCCCATAATCGCGGTGAACTCACCAGCGGCAAAAGAGATATCGACATGGTCCAGTGCAGTAACAGCGGCATTGCCGACACCGTACTTCTTGGTGAGCCCCTCAGCGTAGGCCGCCGCTGGTGGGGCGGAATGCTTCAAAGAAGACTCAGCGGATGATTTGGTGGGGCGTTTTGCATGCTTGGCAGACATGGGGGAGGGGCTCTCTTCTAATTAGATTTGATCAACGGCGAATTAATATCCGGCAGCGAAAGCGGATTGAAAACGCTGCGGCGGGAATGGAACGTTCGTTGTTCACCAGTCACGGGGTCAGCGAAACTCATTTCTACACAGACCAGGTGCAGGGGCTCCGAGGCATTCTCGGCCTCCAGCGGCAGAATCTCCGGGTAGTACTGGTCACCCAGGATGGGAAAGCCCAGTTCACTCAAGTGCAGCCGCAGCTGATGAGTGCGTCCGGTGATGGGCTTCAATTGCCACAGCGCAACGCGACCACTGTCGGCAGCGAGGCCGTCGGCGTCCGAAGGCACGTCGACAAGCGAAATGCGCTCGATGATGGTGTGGGCGTTTGGCTCGCCCTCGAGAGTATAAGCCTGCATCTGGCCAGCAATTTTGTGCTGTCGTGTGCGCAATTCCAGTGGGGTCTCGGGCAGGGCTTCGCTGGCCGCGCCAGCGATGGGTGTAGGCGACGTCAGTGCGTGGTAGCGCTTAGTGACTTCCCCCGATGCGAAAAGCCCCTGGTAGGCGCCGCGAACCTCGCGCCGGGCGGTAAAGATGAGCAACCCCGACGTCAGCCTGTCGAGGCGATGCGCGGGAACCAACTCCGGATTACCCAGCTCCCGCCGCAGGCGAACCACAGCAGTTTCCGTAATATGTCGGCCGCGCGGCATCGTTGCCAAAAACGACGGCTTGTCGACGACCACAAGGTTGTCATCTTGAAAGACAATCGGCATCGGCCCCGCGATTGTGCGCTCCGGTGCCGGGGTGCGGTAAAACCACATTTCCGCGCCGGGCTTCACCATGTCATCTGGACTGTAGGGCACTGAGTTGGCGCGAACGACGAGCCCATCTGCAAAACGCTTGGCCACAGCCGTTTCATCATCGTCTGGGTGGCGGTGGGTTTGACCTGCGATAGCGCCTGCGAGCAGATCCCACGCACGGGTGGGGGCATCGCCACGACGCCCGGGAGCGGCGATGCGGGAGGGGTTGAGCCCATCGCGAATGGGCAGTGGCATGCGACGCATACGGCTGACTTTAACAGGTGCCCCGGATTCACCCGGCGGGCAAGCGGAGCTGCTGGCGCAGGGCTGTGTTGGTACCGCCCCTAATGGCGTAGGTGGACAACATTCTGCCCTGTCGGTCGCAACATAATGGGGGTAGGGTGGAGGTGAAAGTAATAAAAGGGTTGGCTCGGAAGAGTTGACTAAATAGCAAAGCTTGTCCATTAAAATGGCGTCCAAGCAGGTGCGATAGGTGTAGCTGCGTTGCGGTCGGGCCGCGGAGAGCCAATTTTTATGGATCGCATAATAAGGAGGCAATCAATGCCAAGGCAGAACATCATTGTGTGCGCGGTCGATGGCTCGGAGGCATCCAAGACCGCCGTCAAGTGGGCCGCTAACACCGCAGTGAAGCGCGGTGAGCCGCTCCGTCTGGTCAGCAGCTACTCCATGCCGCAGTTCCTCTACGCAGAGGGCATGGTTCCGCCGCAGGAGCTTTACGACGATCTTGAGGCCGAGACCCTGGAGAAGATTAACGAGGCCAAGAAGATTGCCCTCGACTTCGCACCGTCGGTAGATGTCAGCCACCAGATTGAAGAGGGCAGTCCGATTGACATGCTGCTCGACCTGTCTGAGCAGGCAACCATGGTGGTTATGGGCTCTCGCGGTCTGGGTGGGCTCTCTGGCATGGTCATGGGTTCGGTTTCCGCCGCTGTTGTTTCCCACGCATCGTGCCCGGTTGTTGTTGTCCGCGAGGACAACCTGGTAACCGATGAGACCAAGTACGGTCCTGTCGTTGTCGGTGTCGATGGCTCCGATATTTCCGAAAAGGCAACGGAGTACGCATTCCGTGAGGCCGATGCTCGTGGTGCCGAACTGATTGCGGTTCACACCTGGATGGACATGCAGGTACAGGCTTCCCTGGCTGGCCTTTCTGCAGCTCAGAGCCAGTGGCAGGTTGTGGAAGAGGAGCAGAAGGCTCTGCTCGGCCACCGTCTGGAGAAGTACGCTAAGAAGTACCCGGAAGTGGCCATCAAGAAGGTTGTTACCCGCGACCGCCCGGTTCGTGCTCTGGCTGATGCCTCGGAAGGCTCGCAGCTGCTGGTCGTCGGCAGCCACGGCCGCGGAGGTTTCAAGGGCATGCTGCTCGGCTCCACTTCGCGTGCACTCCTGCAGGCGGCTGCTTGCCCGATGATGGTCGTCCGCCCGGAGACTGACGCCTAAAGCGCCCTTCGAGGGGGCTGAGAAAAGACGCCGGCGGCGGTCGTCGAGGCGCGGTTAGCGCCGAGAGTAGAAACCGTTACCGAATATTTATAAGTAGAACCTAGCCGGTTTCCGACAGGTGTCGGGGCCGGCTTCGGTTTATCCAAATGAGGCCTCTCGTCTGCATAAACCCTGTTTTCATGCAGAAAGTGCAGATTTTATAAGAGTTTTCCTGTGGCTATCCGACTGTTATCTCGCTAGTTTCTCAGTGGCCGAAATGGCCTGATAGTGCTTGCAGTGTATGCAAGAGTTTTCGGAAAGACTTATAGTTGAGTCAGAACGATTTCGGGAAAGGAATATCTATCATGAACGAGATTCTTCTTGCTGCCTCCTTTAGTCCCACGATGGGCTTCATCAGCTGGATTATCATCGGTGGTCTTGCCGGCTGGATCGGCTCTAAGATCATGAACACCGATGAACAGATGGGCGTCGTCCTGAATATCGTCGTTGGTATCGTCGGTGGTTTCTTGGGCGGTTGGCTGCTCACCCTGTTCGGCGTTGATGTCGCCGGTGGCGGAAAGTTCTTCAGCTTCCTCACCTGTCTGCTCGGCGCCGTGATCCTGTTGTGGATTGTCGGCCTGGTTCAAAAGCGCAAGTAAGCCAAGCAAAACAGCGCGACTATGCACGAAGCGTCGTAACGCTGCTATCTACTGGATAGTGAGCTAGAGCGCGGGGCATCTCATCAACATTGAGATGCCCTTTTTTTGTTGTGCGGTTGTCGTGACGTTGGCGTTCTGCGATTGTCGCGACATCTGTTGGGGGCGGCAATCATCGCACGCTAAAGTAGGACTAGAGGCTGAAAGACTGACTAGTTTGTTCTTTTACAAAATCACAGTCGCAGATACGCCTACAATGGAATATCACAGACTATGAACGCCCTGTTCAGTGCTCTGAAAGCAATGGCGCTAATGCCGGTGTTTGCGAGTAAGCAGCTGTTAGAACGGGGTGTGACTTTGGAAGGACGAGAGGTACTGCCGTGGCAGAAGCGACAACGGGCAAGGGCGCAAAAGGCGGCCGCGCTTCCTCTCGCCGTCGTAACCGCCCCAGTCCGCGGGAGCGCCTCCTGGCATCAGCGACAACTCTGTTTACAACAGAGGGTATCCGCGTTGTCGGCATTGACCGCATCCTGCGGGAAGCTGATGTGGCCAAAGCCAGCCTGTATTCGTTGTTTGGATCCAAGGACAAGCTAGTCATTGCATATCTGCAAGACCTCGACGCCAAATGGCGGGAGGCTTGGGAGCAGCGAGTGGCCTCGTTGGATACCCCGGCGGAGAAGATTCTCGCGTTCTTTGATCAGTGTATTGCGGAGCAGCCGGCAATCGACTTCCGTGGTTCACACTTCCAGAATGCGGCTAGTGAATATCCGCGGCCGGAAACGGAGTCGGAGCAGGACATCCGTCAGGCCGCAGCCGATCACCGTTCCTGGGTTTGGCAACAGCTACACACGCTGCTGACTGAAAATGAATCTAGTATGCCGTCTGCTCACGCAAATATGCTGTTGCTCTACCTCGACGGCGGCCTCGCGGGTGCCAAGATGTCCAAGGATCTGAACCCGCTGCAGATGGCGCGCGACCTGGCCCGTGACTTGGTCACGTAAATACCTAATTCCCTTTTTTAACGCGCCCTAGTTCTCGCCTTTTGCTCACGGGCTAATCCCGGAAGCGTTTCCAGTCCGACTCCTTTGAGCCGGTGGCTTTCTTAACCATATTCTTCGTATTCTGGCCGAGCAGCATTCCCAGGTTCTTTGCAATCAGAATTGGTTTCGGCCGCTTCTGCGCCTTTTGTGCTTTCTCGGCTTGTCGTTTCATGTCTGCCCGCACTTTAGCCAGGCCGGGAAGCGGCGGAACTATACCCGAGGAAATCTTCATATCCTGCGTCAGGGACGGCAAATTGTCCTGAGCGCCAGGCCTCATCTGGGTCACCATGTAGCGAACCTTCGCAATTTTCAAAGCCTGGGCATATTCTTCGTCCTGCTTTGCTTTACGACGGTCCCGCGATTCCTTCTCAATAGCGGCATATTCGCTCTTATACTGCTTTATTTTCCACGGAGCGAATGCGGATTTGATATAAAAGCGACGCTTGGCCTGCTTTAACTTCTTCTTTTCTTCCCGCTCCGATTCGTATTCACCCTTTTGGTGGTTTTGCAGAGTTCGGAAATCGTCCGTGAGTGGGTAGGTCTTTTCTACATAGCGGGTGAGAATAATATTTTGGGTCAGTGTCCAGAAGTTATTGGTGACCCAGTAGACAATTAGAGCCACAGGTGTTGGGCCAAAGAACCCCGCGAAGAGGATCATCAGCGGTGCGTAGATAAGCATTACGCGCATGAATTTGCTGAGGAATACACTGACGCTATTGGAATAGTCGAGAGTGCGCTGCAACCGGCGGTAGGAAATGACCAAGTTAAAACCGGTGAAAATGGCCGCTGCCACGATGCCGATAATGCAGAAAGCTAACAGCGAATCATGATTGCCCCCAAGGATTTGTAGTTGCTCCGGGTCCATGCGCAGATACGCGGGTAGAGGCTGCCCCAAGAATGTCGCGCTCAGGAAGTCGGAAATCTCATCCTTAGAGATGAATCCGACATTATGAGACGCAGGCAGTCCAGGCCCCTCAGACGCCCGCAGCATGTGCCTCAGCATGCGAACAAGGCCCATAATCACGGGAATCTGGACGAAGAGGGGCGCCAGCATTACGGAGGTCTTAATACCTTCGGCTTTGCGCATTTCCTTGCTGGCAAAGTTTACGTATTGTGGCGAGTTCGGCTCGATGCTCCTGCGGTAGCGCTCCTTGAGTATAAAAAGCTGCGGCCGTAGGTTGGCCGTCTTGCGCGCCGAGATAAATTGCTGGAACGCGAGAAACGCCAGAGCGCCACGCACCGTAAACACCAGCAGGAAGAGAGAAAGCGTCCAGGACAGAGAAGATGGCAGGTGAAACACTGAGGCCAGTAAAAGGTGCCACGCCTTAAGGACAAACGAGACCAGCCAAACAAATGGTTCCAAAATAACCACGGGCCGACTCCTCCATGTCAAGGATAAGAAAAGTAAGACAACCGGATTAGGCCGGTGTGCCAATTCCAGCCGCTATCCTAGCGACTCGAATCACCTGCCCCAACTTTAAAACAGGGCCCCGCTGTGGCGGGACCCTGTCTTTAAGATAGTGAAGCTGGATGACATCCAGTGGAAGGCAAACGAACCTGGGTGAGAACTAGTTAGCGCTCTCGTACTTTTCAATAATGTGCTTTGGCAGCGCACCGCGGTCTGCAACATCCATGCCATTCTCTCGTGCCCACTGGCGAATCTTGCGATTGCGATCACGGGCCTCAGCGGCATTGGGATTAGCGGAAGAGCGCTTACGCGGAGCTACAACCGTGCTGTGATCAATAGAAGCGTTCGCAATATACGGTTCTAATACCTGCTCGAACTTCTCAGCATTTTCCTGAGAGAGGTCGAGAATGTAGTTCTTACCGCGGAAAGAGAAACGAACGACTTGGTGATCTGCGGAATCAAGCGGAGTCCCATCGAGGTCGTCGATGTACTGAATTAGTTCGCGGCGTGCCATAGAATCCCTGCCTAAGCTTGGTGCTGAACTTGTAATAATGAAGAAGGCTTACGGTGAAACTTCAATACGGTGAAATTTCAAATTAATATCAAGCCCTGTTTTCTTTCCCCCACAGTATAAGTGCAAAGAAATTTAATGTCTATTGACGATAATTGAGTTAGATTGTGCAACTTATATCGAATACATGGTTTGTTAATAATTCGATTAATTGTGCACAAGAACTTGGGGTAATAAAAAGACGGCCCTGCATGTTGTGCAGGGCCGTCGTGAACAGCAACTACGCTACTGAGAGCGCAATGCGGGGTGCGCTCTCAGTGGTCGTCGGAAAGCGAAAGGATGAGAAGGCGCTTAAGCCTGGGTCATGCCCTCACCAGGCTTGCCTCGGTAGGTAGCGGCGACGAAAAGTGGCTGGTTCGGTTCCTCCTTGACCTCGACGAGGCGGTACTCAGAGGTAACGTCCTCGCGGCCGAAGTAGACAGCGGTGTAGCCGTGGCGGTCGAACTCGAGGTAGTTGACGTACGGGTTCGCAGCCTTGAGTCCAGCGGTAGCAGCCAAGGAAATCGGGTTGTCCTGAGGCAGCTTCACAATGTCATCGATGTTCGGGGCGCTGACGGAAGTACAGACAATCTCAATGGCGGCAATACCGGCACTCGGGTACTGGCCCGGGACCTTCGGTACGTTGCAGTTCCAGGAGGAGTGAATATCGCCGGTGAGGAAGACAACGTTGTCGTAGCCCTCCTTACCCATGATGTCGATCAGCTTACGACGCTCAGCAGCGTAGCCATCCCACTGATCCAAGTTGTACGGCAGGCCGTCCTGAGGCAAGCTCAGCAGCTCAGTGACAGCGCGAGTGGCCTCCGGATCCAGCGGCGGAACCAGCACTGGAGTGAACATGACGGAGTTGCCCACGACACGCCACTTTGCGCTCGAGGAACGCCACTGGCCGAGCAGGTAATTGAACTGCTCAGAGCCGAGCATGGAGCGACTCTCATCATCGGTTTCGCCAGCGCGGATGAACTTCAGCTGCTGGTCACGGTAGGTGCGCAGGTCCAGCATGGTCAGGTCGGCGAGATCGCCGAAACGGAAGCTGCGGTAGAGCTTGCCGCCCTGGGAGAAGGGGACAGCGCGAACCGGCAGCCACTCCAGGTAAGCCTGGATAGCGGCGTCGCGGCGGGCAACGTAGTCGCCTTCGGTCTCCGGGTCGTGGTTCTCAGCGCCACTGTGCCAATCATCGTTGGCGACCTCGTGGTCATCCCAGGTCACAATCCACGGCTTTGCGCGGTGAGCTTCCTGCAGGTCCGCATCGGTGCGGTAGGTGGCGTAGCGCAGGCGGTAGTCAGCGAGAGAAATAATCTCGTGAGCCGGCTTGTGGTCACGAACCGGGCCCTTGCCGGAGTAGCCACCGGCCTCGTACTCGTAGATGTAGTCACCGACACACATAATGATGTCGATGCGGTCATTTTCCGCCATATCGCGGTAAGCGGAGAAGAAGCCACTTTCCCAGTTAGCGCAGGAGGTCAGCGCGATGCCCAGGTGATCTGGCGAGGAGTTCACCGGCGGCGCAGTGCGAGTCTGGCCAATCGGGGAAACCTGGCCCGCGTGATTACCAGCGGTGACGGTAAAGCGGTAGAAGTAGTAGGAATCAGCGGAGAGACCCTTGACATCGATCTTGACGGTGTTGTCAGCATCCGGGTCGGTGTTCAGGGCACCAGAGGCAACGATGTTGCCGAAGCCCTCATCAGAAGCGACTTCCCACTTCAGTGCAACAGGGCGGCCCTGGTTTGCACCTGCGGTGTCGCCTGGGTGCGATGTCACACGAGTCCAGATAAGAACGGAGTCCGGCAGTGGATCGCCAGAGGCCACACCGTGTTGGAAGACCTGAAAACCACCAGAACCGCCAGCATTAGCTGGGGACTGCGACTCAGGATTGGCCCCCGCACTAGTAGCGGTCGCCAGGCCGATGGCGCCAGCAGCAGCACCGGTAGCGCCGGCACGCAGTACGGCACGACGAGTAGGGGTGAATGGCTTTTGGGCTGTTGCGTCGCTGTTCGAGACTGCGCCGTTCAGATCCGAGGCTGCAGTCTGAGATTTATCTGAAGATGGCATAGCCCTCATTACAGTAGTTCTCAGTCCGTAGCGCCATCGGAGGGAGAAAATAGCCCGATACGGGGGTACTAAGAGCGAAAGCGCGACTATTGCTGCTCAACAACAGTCGCGCTTAGTTCGACGAATCTCGGCGAGTGGCCTTAACCCGAAGCGGCCAGGTTTACGCGCCCAGCTCCGAAATGATCTGGCGATCCAGAGAATCCAGCTCTGCGGTAATGGAGTGGTGTGCGCGACGACGCTGCTCCGGGGTCATCTTCTCGGCAGTGTTAATGGCGTCAGTCATGACATCCAGACGCGAGTTGGCGTCCTTGATAAAACCATCGGTACCCTTGACACCCGACTTACGCAGCTCTGTCAGTGAACCACGAGTGGCCTCAATGCGGGCCAGCAGCGGCGCACCGTGCCCCTGGTAACGAGCGGCATCATTAGCGGAAACACCGAACTTCTGCGCGGCCGAAGAGTGTTCACGGCGCTGAATGGCAGTGATGGCGCGGTAGGCCAGCGGAACCAGCACCGGTACCAGCAGGCGTGCGCCACCGATCCACGACTTTGCCTTGTCCTTGTTGAAGCCCTGGCTGCGCTGCTGTTGCAGGATCTTCTCGGCCATCTTGGTCTGGTGGCGCTGCTTGGCGGCCAGCGCCTTCTTCTCGTCCTTGGCACTCGCCTTGCGGATCTTCTCCGCGCGCTTCAGAGCACGGTTTTCCAGCTTGAGTTCCTTCTTACCGAGCTTTTCCTCAGAACGAACGCGGCCAGCGGCCTCCTTCAGCTCCAGCTTGTGTTGGTGCTTCTGGTCGCGCTTAGCGGCCTTGACCTCAGCCTTATGTGCCTTGCGATTAAGTCGAGCTGCGTGGCGAGCCTCTTCCTTAGCCTTCGCCTTGGCAGCCTTCACCTGCTTGGCGGTTTCGCGCCGACGCTCACGGATGTCACCCAAGAAGCTCATTTTTTCCTTCGCCTAGTTGCTCGCAGATAGTCCCTCCGGAAAAGTGGGGCGGAAAACCCGTAAACCCCACCGCGCCGGAGTGCGCTTGCCAGATGCAGTGGCTGCATCACGATTCTTGCTATCCAAGCTTAACGTGAAACTTCCTACCGAGTGGCGATACGCTAATTCTCATTGTGACTGATTCATCCGTTTCGCGCCCGCTTCTCCACGCGAGCGACCTCATCGGCTGCCGCTACCGGCTGAGCCTCGACCTCCGCGAGGGGCGGCTAGTCGAACCTGCTTCTCACCATGAGCACCGCTTGCCGACGTCCATCGCGTCCATCCCCGGCCTGTACACAGTGGCCTCGGGACCGGACGCTCACCTGGATACCCTTGAGGCCATCGCCCGCGGAGAAAGCGTCATCACCGGTGGCGTGCTCATGCATGAGCGTCCGATTCCCGGTGGGGTGTACTCGGGAATCGACGAGATTTGCCACCCCGATCTGCTGGTCAAGGTCGATGATTCACCACAGACGACCTCACCGACGTACATGCCGGTCCTGGTTGTCACACGGCACCTGCTCTCTGCGCGCAAACCGGGCCGGCGGCGTAAGCCGTCGTCAAGCAATGCGGCGCGTGCGGCGGCGATGAAGGTGCGACTGCTGGGCGTTGATCGGCTCGGGCGTGCTGGCGTGATGGGGCGGACCCTGCGTCAGGCGATGGTTGTCACGGACGAGTGGAAGCTACGGCATTACGGACCCGATGCTGTGAAGCTTGGGCAGGCAGCGGCGATACTGCACCGCCTGGGCGTGTCCTGTGGTCTGGTGGGGGCGATTAGTGCCACCGGGATGAACCTGGATACACGGCATATTGTCATTGCCGATGAAGGTTCGCGCGTGGCCTCGTACCGGATGGCGTTGCGGGATGCGCGTGATGCCGTCGCTGCCACTCAGGGGCGACCGTCACGGTTTACGCCAGGCACCTGGCCGCTGGCGCCACGGCGCATCCGGGAGTGCCGAACCTGCCGTCACCACGACCTTTGCTTGGATGAGCTGACCGCAAGTGACGATATTTCCCTCCTCCTACCTGGCGATAAGTCCATGCGGTTGCGCAGTGTGGGCATCGACACAGTCACGGCACTGGCGCAGGCCAGTACCAACACTCCGCACGTCAGCAAGGAGCAGGTGTGGATGGCGAGGGCGCGGCTTGCCGACGTCGACGCGCTCCGGGTAGCCGCTAAGACATCGGCCACGCGTGGCGATATTGAGATGGATATCGATATGGAGGCGTACCCCAACGATGGCGCCTACCTGTGGGGAACGTGGGTGCCTGGGGAGGACTACCGCGGGTTTATCACCTGGGAGCCACCGGGGCCAGAAGGGCTCGGTGGCACGGCAGAGGCCAGGAACTTTGCGATTTTCTGGGATTACCTGATGCGTCGTCGAAATGCGGCGCATGAACAAGGCAAGACCTTCCGCGCCTATTGCTGGGCGGCAGAGGGTGAGAACTATTGGCTGCGTCAGAGCGCCACCCGGTTCGGCGGCCAGGAATTTGTGGTGCCCGCAGATTCGGCGGAGCTGGCTACAGGCGATGCGGCTGGTTCCAGTTCCGAGGCAGCTGGCCCGACAAAGATTGTGCGGGTGCCGACCCGCGAAGAAGTGGACAAGTTCATTGCCTCGGAGGACTGGGTGGACATGCTGAAGGTCGCCCGTCGCCAGATCCTCTCCACCGTCGGCATGGGGCTTAAAGTCGTGGCCCCGTGGTCGGGCTTCCACTGGCGCGACGCCGATGTTGACGGCGAGGCATCGCTGGATCTGTATCGCATTGCGACGGCCACTGACCTTGACTTTGTCTCGGAACAGTCCTTTGAAAAGCTCACGCAAGCCGAGGCTCGCGCCATGCTGCTGCGCTACAACGGCGATGACTGCCGATCGGTAGCCCACGTCCGCGACTGGCTGGATTCACAGCGCGCGGCCGCGGACCTGCCGCATGGGGATGACCTGCCGGTTCCTTAGCGCGCTAACCACGCGCCCACGTGCCGCGCCGGGCGAACTTAGGTGAGACCTTCTTCATCGCAGCATTGCGAATAATGGCCGTGTTCTTGCGGGCTAACAGCAGCAGCTGCTGTGTGCGCTCGGCACGGAATGTTGCGCGAGGAGAGCGGTGCACATCGCGGAAAAGCCGCTTCGTCGCCGCCAGCTGATCCGGCGAGCGTGTCGCCAGCTGTGCCAACTTCTCCTTGGACAGCTTGAGTGCAGCGTCCTCCGTGTCCACGGCCCACGTCGCCAGACCGATCTCAGTTGCTTCCTTGCCGTTGAGTTCTTCGCCAGACATGGTCAGCCAACGTGCAGTATCGGCGCTGACCTCATCGAGGATGGTTCGCATACCGGACATATCCGGAATCAGTCCCCACTTCGCTTCGAGGATTGACCACTTGGCATCGCTCGTAGTAATGCGGAAATCAGCACCTAGTGCAATCTGTAGACCACCGCCGTAGCAGTGCCCATGCACCGCCGCAATGACCGGCACCGGCAGGCCTCGCCAGTCCCAGCAGGCGCGCTGGAACAGGTTTGTGCCGTGGATATCGGGGACGAATGAGCGCAGGATGCGTGAGGGCTTCTTAAATGCCGAGGCGAAATCGAGTCCAGCGCAAAACGATTTGCCCTCGCCACGTAGGATTACGCCACGCAGATCACGGTCAGCTGCCAGTTTCCGGGCGACGGCGGACAGCTCGGTCAGCATCTCAAGTGTTAGACCGTTGAGTTTGTCTCCGCGGTCCAAACTGACGACAGCGATTTTCGCCGCCTCTGAATCAGCTACGGCGAGGTGTTCATAGGCGACGTTGACATTGTTGCTGGTGTTCATGGGCACTAACGCTAAACGACGGCTACGTGTGCCGCCCGGGAAATACCAAAAGTGGTCTCAAACAAGACACAAAAAACCGACCCGCTGAGGGTAAGCCCCGTCAGCGAGCCGGTAAGCCATCTTTAGCGCGCGGCAGGGACGCGTAAAAAGCCGCGCGCTGTTAGCTGAAATTACTTGGCAGCTGCGAACAGCTCTGCAGCGTAATCCCAGTTGAAGACGTTCCAGACAGCCTTGACGTAGTCAGCCTTGACGTTCTTGTACTGCAGGTAGAAAGCGTGCTCCCACATATCCAGCAGCAGAACCGGCTTCAGGTTGATGGACAGGTTGCCCTGCTGATCCGTCATCTGCTCAATAACCAGGCGCTCTGCAATGGTGTCGTAACCCAGAACAGCCCAGCCGGAGCCCTGCAGGCCCAGAGCAGCAGCGTTGAAGTGAGCCTGGAACTTCTCGAAAGAGCCGAAGTCGCGCTCGATAGCCTCAGCCAGCTCACCGGTCGGCTGGCCGCCACCGTTCGGGGACAGCAGCTTCCAGAACAGGGAGTGGTTGGTGTGGCCACCCAGGTTAAAGGCCAGGTCCTTGGACAGGCCGGTAACAGCTGCGAAGTCGCCGGACTCGCGAGCAGCAGCGAGCTTCTCCAGAGCAGCGTTGGCGCCGTTGACGTAATTAGCGTGGTGCTTGCTGTGGTGCAGCTCCATAATCTCGCCGGAGATGTGCGGCTCCAGAGCGTCGTAAGCGTAATCCAGCTCAGGAAGTTCGTACTTAGTCATTAGGAAAACTCCTCCTCAACACGTTTTTAGGTTGTGCCGTCGATGGTACTCAAGATGAGTGGATGCGCAACCATTTAAGCAATACAATTAATGCGAAATTCATAAAAAATGCTGTTCAGGGATATCTGTCACAAGTTTATGAACGCGGCGGCTGAGTGCGGCGAATCCACTTACTCACGCGCTTGAAGCGCATTCCGGCTGCGCCACCCAGGTCGTCGTCAAGCGGAATGTCGAGGATGGAAGCCCACGTTGGCAACATTTCTTCCTCGTACCGGTGGCCGTGACCACCGGGGACGGTGACGGAGGCGAGGCCGTCGATAAGCACCTGCCAGAAGGTGACGAACGGATGCCAGCGCATGGAGGGGAGAACATCGCGGCCGACGCGCTCTGCAAGCCAGTCGGGGCGGCGCCAGGCCAGTGGGTAATCCCACCAAACGATGGGGTCAGAGGCATGCTGCAGGAATGCGACGCGCGGGAATTCCCACGGCCCGAACTTGGTGCCATAGAAGGAGTGGTACAGCTCGTCGGGGCGCGTAGCGAAGCGGATGTTTCGCCCCTCGTCGATGACTGGAGCGATTTCCGGAGACCCCTTTGTCCGACGGTGCGTCAGCTCTTTCCACATCGCGGAGAACTGTGGTGCGCCCGTCCAGACAGCACCGTCGACGCGTGCGAGCATGTCAGCGGAATTCTCGAATGCGCCGAGACCGCCAAACCCGCCGAGGGATTCACCGGCGACGTAGACCTTTGGCCGGTCGTTCTCCGGCATCTTGTCGACTTCCTGCAACACCCGATGGATAAGGGTGTGGCCAGCCGCGATTGGGGTTTCGTGGTCCGTTAGCCATGCCACTGGGGAGGGGAGGTCAGAGTACTGCAGAGCGACAGTGGCGCAGTTGCCAAGGGTCAAGAACTCTGCAGCCTGCGCCGACCACGGTGGCACCCAACCGGTGCCGGTGGTGGTGAAGACAACCAGATGATCGCGCCGAAACGCGCCGGTGCGGTGCATCTCGCGGATGATGAGCTCCGCCTGTTCCCGCAGAGAACGACCTGGCACCTTGCCCGCATAAATGCGGATGGGTTCCTGCAGTTCGGAGAGCGGCTTGCCAGTGACCACCGCCAAATCTCGGGCACGGGGGCCTTCGGCGACGAAGACGCGCCCCTCGGCGCCGAGTGCGTACCACGGCTCCAAAGACCATGGACTCCCGGAACGTTCCGGCTCCCAGGGCTGCATGCGGCCTGGAACTACCAGGGTATTCAGGTATCGGGACTTCTTGGCGATGGACTCCAAAGTCCGACGGATAAGCAGTCGATCAATGCTGGCGGCCACGGCACCACCGACGATGGCACCGCTGAGAACCGGGGCGAGACCGCGCGGCAGCCAGGGGCGGAGGTTGTCCCGCAGTAAGTCATAGCCGCGATTGGCCAGCGCGGAGAGCCCCCGAGTGGTCAGGTAGAGACCACTGGCAATCATTGTGGAGGCGAACTGGCTGCGTGCGGATTCCTGCTCATCCTTGCCCACCAGGCGGCCAATTTCGCGCTGCTGGGAAATGGAGCGCAGCCACAGCGCCGCGGTGGTGGCCGTGGTGGCAACATGCCAGGTCACGGCCAGTGCGCGCTCGTGTCGAGGTGCCGGCGCAAAGCGGCTGAGCGGAGTGCTGGCCAGACGCCGCATCGTCGTGTTGTAGCCATAGCCGATAGCCACCCCGGTGACATGGCCCGCCAGCTGTGCCAGGAAGGTCACAGTAACGGTGGCGATCCGAGTACGCGGCATCAGCGAGGGGCTAAAGGCAGCCCATGACGCAATTTCTGCACCAATTAGACCGGGGTTGGAGGGAATGCCCGCTCGCAGTGCGCTGCGGATAGTGCCAGGGCCGGTACCTAGGAGACGTTCGCGAAAGACTTTGGTCGCCATCAGACTGCCGGTGCCGACTGCGCCCAGCGCTTTGGCCATGCCAGCTGTGCCAGCGACTCCTGTAATTCCCGTTCGCGCTGCTCGTGCAGCTCGCACTGTCCTGGTGGTTTCGATTGGCTGAGCTACAGGTGTGTTGCCCGTAGACGCAATCGAGGGCGCAATCGAAGTAAATGCGCGACGCAGGAATCCCATAACTCCCATCATGGCAAAATTTTTTCCACGGGGTTTATTCATCTCGCGCCAGTTTTCCGCACAAAGCGTAGCCTGTGGGGTGTCGCAACGTTTTCCGAATCGGTTGAGAAGGATCCGAGGGCTATGAAGCTATCCACAGGAAATAAGGTCGTGCTGATCGGCGCTGGCGACGTCGGCGTGGCATATGCGTACTCACTGGTCAACCAAGGCACTGTCGACCATTTGGCAATCATTGACATCGACGAAAAGAAGACGATGGGCAACGTCATGGACTTAAACCATGGCGTCGTGTGGGCGTCGTCGCGCACCAAAGTCACTCAGGGCACGTACGCCGACTGTGACGATGCCGCGCTGGTAGTCATCTGTGCAGGCGCAGCACAAAAGCCCGGCGAGACTCGCCTACAGCTGGTGGACAAGAACATGAAAATTATGAAGTCCATCGTCGATTCCGTCATGGCCAGCGGTTTTGATGGGCTCCTACTGATCGCCTCCAACCCCGTCGACGTACTCACATACGCCGCGTGGAAGTACTCCGGGCTGCCACACAACCGTGTCTTCGGCTCCGGCACCATCCTGGACACCGCACGTTTCCGTTACATGCTGGGTGAATACTACGATGTTTCCCCGATGAGCGTGCACGCATACATCATTGGTGAACACGGCGACTCCGAGCTGCCGGTGTTGTCCAGCGCCAACGTTGCAGGCGTCAGTCTGTCCAAGCGCCTCGCCGCCGACCCCACGCTTCACGACGAGCTGGAGGACATCTTCATCCGAACCCGTGATGCCGCCTACGAGATTATCGATGCCAAGGGCTCCACTTCCTACGGAATCGGTATGGGGCTGGCCCGCATTACGCGCGCCATTTTCCAGAACCAAGAGGTAGCTCTGCCGGTCTCCGCATACTTGCAAGGTGAATACGGTCATGAGGACGTGTTCATCGGAACACCAGCCATTGTGAACCGTCGAGGAATTCGCCGCGTTATCGAGCTTGAGCTGGACGAATACGAAAAGAAGCAGCTGGACAAGTCCATTCAGACGCTCCGAGATGTGCAGGATCCATTCTGGAAGTAACTGCTGGTAGCGAGAGTAGATGTCTTCTCGACATGCGCTTTCGGCCGTCTCATTTGAGAATGAGAATGCCCACCTTCTATTGGCCCGCGTGGCCGACTCTGGCCAACGCTTCGTCTTCAACACAGGAGTGCCTTCTCTATGGCAGCGCAGAGCCCTCAAGACACAGCAACTGACAACACTGAAAGCGGCGCGGCCGTACCGCGTCTGGATGACCTCATCAGCAAGGTCACTGATCTGATCACAGAGTTGGACGACGTCTCGGTGGAGGCTTCTGCACTGCTCGCAGAGGTGCCGGAAGAGCGCCGTCGGCACGCGGAAAACCTGCTGCACTACGCACACCTGCGCACAATTGACATCCGTGAGCTGCAAAACAGCTTGCACGACCTCGGCGTGACCAGTCTGACCACGGTGGAGACTTTCACCCGGGGGCGCCTTGAGCTCGCTCTCAACGCGCTGTTGGCGCTGGCGGGGCGCACCTCAGACATCGATGTCGCCCGCATTATTGCCGACGATGAGCGCGCGGATATTGCCCTGGATAACAACGCCACCGAGCTGTTCGGTCAGGAGCGCGCGGATGTCACTTCGCACATTATGGTGACCCTGCCCGCCGAGGCCGCCGACGATGCAGAGTTGGTGGAGAGCTTCGCTGCCGCTGGCATGGATCTCGCTCGCATCAACTGCGCCCACGACGGACCTGAGCAGTGGAGCCGCATGATTGACAACGTCAATGCTGCAGCTGAGAAGGCCGGTCGCCGCATCTTCGTGTCCATGGATCTGGCTGGTCCGAAGCTGCGCACGGGCGATATCGAACCGGGGCCGCGTGTGGGGCGCGCCCGTGTTGTGCGTGACGACGCTGGCACGGTCATCTCCAAGTCCAAGATTTGGCTGACTCCGCGACTGGATGAGCACCCCAAGCCAGCTCCGAGCGATTTGCCGGGGCGTCCCGCACTGCCGTTGGAAGCAGATCAGGGGTGGTTGGAACAGCTGCAGCTTGACGATGTCATTACGCTGCATGACTCCCGCTCGGCGAAGCGTCACTTCACTGTTGTGCGCATCGACACCGACTCCGAGGGCGAGGTCGAGGCTGTCCTCGCCGAGGGCGAAAAGAACGCCTGGATTGCCGAGGGAACACACCTGCGCAGCAACTACGAGGTCACGCGCGCTGGTGGCGTGCCACCGACCGTGCAAAAGCTGCGCTTCCACACCGGTGATGAGTTTATTCTCACCAGCCGCGAGGAAATCACCACCATTCCACGCACTGACGATGAAATTCCACGCGTCTCCTGTTCGCTGCCGTCTGCCGTGGCGGCTCTGAAGCCGGGCAATCCGGTGCTTTTCGACGACGGTGCGCTCGGCGCTGAGGTGGTTGAGGTCTCCGAGACGTCGTCAAGCGAAGATAGTCACGTCGATGCCCGGCTGCGTGTCCTGCGTACGAAGCCGAATGGTCAGCCGCTGGCGGCGCATAAGGGCATCAATCTGCCGAACACCGACCTGCCACTCAATTCGCTTACCGACGAAGACATTGAGCACCTGCGCTTTGTGGTGGAGCATGCGGATATTGCTGCGGTGAGCTTTATTCGCACGCAGGGGGATGCTGAGTACGTTTACAAGGTGCTCGATGAGATTGCGGCGGAACATGAGGCTGCGGGCCGCGAGGACCTGGCGTCGAAGGCTCGGAACCTGGGTGTTGTGCTGAAGATTGAGACTATTCCGGCATTCCAGAATCTGCCGGGAATCATCATCGCCAGCATGAAGCGCGCCAAGTCCGGTCTGATGATTGCTCGTGGTGACCTGGCTGTGGAGCTGGGCTTCGACCGTATGGGTGAGGTCCCAGGCCAGATTCTGACGCTGGCGCAGGCAGCCGGTGTGCCGACCATTCTGGGTACTCAGGTGCTGGAGAACATGGCCAAGGCCGGCCTGCCGTCCCGCGCGGAGATTACCGATGCGGCCTTCGCCCTGCGTGCCGAGTGCGTGATGCTGAACAAGGGGCCGCACATTACCGAGGCCATCGCGATTTTGAACAACCTGGCCCGGAAGATGGGACGTTCGCAGCGTAAGAGCCGCATCATGCTGCGGAAGATTCGCAGCTGGTCGGACTAGTGGCTGGGGTAGGGGCCGGGCTAGTTTAGGTAGGTTAGGGGGAGCGCACTTAAAAACACCGTGGGAGAAAAGACTGCGGAAGAAGCCGGCCGCGCGTACGAGAGGAGCCCTGCGGAAAATGTCTAATGAACAGGCAGAAAACGCGGGGTGGGCTGTGCCGCCGCAGTCTCCAAAACAGCAGCCACAGCAGTCCCCACCTCAGGTGGTGCTGCCACCGCAGCAGAGCTGGCAGCCGACTGTCTCGGATTCGGCCATCACAGGTGCGACGCCGCGCTGGAAGGCCGATGAGATTGTTCGCAAGCGTGCGGACAGTGTCTTTCGATGGGCAATGAGCGGCGCTGGCGTATTCGCCGCATTTACCGTATTCATCTGGATGAGCATTCTGAGTCCAGGTCAGGATCTGGTGGTTTCCCTCCTCGGCGAACTGGGAGCATGGGCTTTCGGTCTCTGCGGAATGGTTTCCCTCATTGGGCTGGGTTTTTCGGTCTACAAGACCCTCCAGGTGCTGCGTGACCGCGCAACGTATGCCCGCCCACTGCTGTCGCGCACGGCAACGGATGTGCGCACGATGCACATGTGGCCAGTGCGCAACATCACGGGGCCCGTGGTCGCGTTGGCTGAAACAGGAGTCACTGCCGTAATGGGGCCAGGTCGCTTTATCTGGTATCTGGCCTGCGTTTTGTGGCCCCTTGCAACGGGTTGGTTTATCGCTGCCGACGTGTCCAGGACGTACTTCCAGGCCGGAATCATCACTGTTTTAGCTTGTGTGACAACTGCCCTTACGGCGCGGCTACTCCGCTACGTGTTGGCTCCCGAGGAAGTGCATCGCAACATTCCCGTTGGGGCAGGTCGCGAGCGCACCCAGCCCGGTTTTTGGTCCAAGGGCTTCATCCCCAGCGAAGCTACCGATGAACAGGGGGAGGCGGGCGCGTTGGCCGTCGACAAGCAGCTTTTCGAAGGAACGGCGAGCGAATTCGTCGACGATTTTTATAAGTAGCCCAGGCAGTCGCGAATTACGGACTGCGAATAGGTATTCTGTGGCCTTGTGGGAAAGAAATCTCGTAAGAAGAATAATCAGGCCCCGGAGGGCATGAGCCGCCGTCAGGCGAAGCTGGCAGCCCGCGCTGCTGAGCGTGCAGCGTTGCTGGGCAATCCGCGTCCGTTCAAGGACTTCGACGAAGAGGCTGACATCGTGGCTGTCCGCGAGTTCGCACCGGCTGTGGTCATTCCGGTCACGGTCGCTGACGCTGAGCGTGACATCAAGGTCTGCACCGTGCTGCCGGGTGGCGTAGCCGCACTGACGCGTGCCGCTGACCAGGGCAATGAGGCTTTCGTCGCGCTGCAGACGCAGGCTCGCACCAATGACGGCGCTGCGGATCTCTCCCGTGCGCTGGCGTGGGCTCGCGACGCAGAGTCGGGTCAGCAGCTCTCCGCCGCTACTGACGGCGAGGCTGCACCGCTTACCGACGTCCTGACCGCCGTGGATCTCGACAACATGGAGGTCCACCAGGACTTCGAGTGGTGGATTCCCAAGGGCATTGAACGCACCCCGATGATCGAGCAGAACCTGGCCGTGGCTAACGACGCGATTCTCCCGTCATACCGCCTGGACGCGAAGGTCGCTGGCGCTGTGTGGTGGATTGATCCGGGCGAGCGCGCTCACATCCGCTGGGTGCGCCGTGAAGATGAGAAGCCACTGCTGGACGCCTTGGCACGCGTGCACGCTGCGGACAACCTTTCGCTGGGAGAGGGCACTAAGTTCGCTGGTGTCTTCCGCACCGATGGCCTGCTGGTGCCGGTCTGGGACCTGGATAACACCAAGCCGCACGACCACTGGATTGCTGCCGTGGAAGAGGCCGACAAGCGTATCGCTGAGGCGCTGGCCAGCGAAGAGCCGCTGACCGCCGAAGAGCGCAAGTCCCGTGAGACCATCGTGTCCCGTCAGGTGACCATTCGGAACTAGGCGTAGCTGGTTTAAGAACTAACGCGTGTGGCTCAGCAAAATGCTAAGTCACACGCGTTAGTTGTCTCGAAAGCTATCCGAAGCTGTTTTAGCTGCCCTCTTGGCTATCTCAGCTCCGCAAAAAGTGCTGGCGCTTCGACTTCGTCCCAGAGCAGCACATTGCCCGCATAACCGGTATCCATGGCGCCTGAGGTAGGCACGGTAAGGGAATCGGAACCGAAGAGCATGCGCAACATCAGCCAGGTCAGATGCCAGACATGGTCACCATCGCCGACGAACACGGCCTTAGTGCCAGCATTGGCCAGGCGAATCCAGCGGTAGGGGTTGAGCCATACCGCAGGTGATTTCAGCCGTCCCATCAGCGCACTCATGAATTCACGCTGCCGCTCTACGCGGTCCAAGTCTCCCTGGGCGGTAGCACGCGTGCGCACGTAACCCAGGGCGCCCGCGCCGTCGAATTTCTGGCAACCGGCCTGGATATTCAGGCCTGCCAGCGGATCGTCGATGGCTTCTTCAGGGCACATCTCGATACCACCGACAGCGTCGACGACACCGGCGAAACCGCCAAAGCCAATTTCGGCGTAGTGGTCGATGTGAATTCCAGTGTTTTTCTCTACAGTGTCGATGAGTAGCTGGGGGCCACCAAATGCGAATGCCGCATTGATCTTGTTCTTGTCATTGCCCGGGATATCCACGAAGGAGTCACGCGGGATACTGACCAACTTCGGCTTACCGAGCACCGGAATGTGGGCAATCATGATGGTGTCGGTGCGCTGGCCGAAATCACCACTGCCCGTCGACAGCTTGGCGGCATCTTCCTCTGACAAGCCCGTACGAGAGTCCGAACCGACAAGCAACCAGTTGGAGGACATCGTATTGGCAGGACGATCTGCCAGACCGGAGAACGCATCGACCCTGGTCAGGCGGATGTCGACAAGTGCCATTGTGACGACAAGGAAGATGACGAGAAGCAGGATGATGGATTTAAAGCGCAAGCGTGGCAGTCGCAAGCGTGGCATGCGGAACCCAGACCTGACGCCGGCGCCGCCACGACTGCCACGGCGTCCACCACGGCCAGAACTCGCTGCTTGTGGGGCACTGTAGTAGTCCTGTGACGAGCCGTGCGAGGAAGATTGGAAATCCGCATCCGGGTTATATCCGGGCGGGGGAAACCGCGGATCGCTGCCAGCGCGTCCGCTACCGGCCCGGTTCACCGGTGGACGGGACTCAATGCGCGTTTCGTTCAGTGGCGCCTGCCGACGTTCCGGTTGCGGCCTAGACCTGCGCGGAGGCATAGGCGCTGGGCGGGCTGCCCCTGCCCTAGATGGGCGGTCGGAACGGGGCGGGATGGGGCGTCGTGAAGCGCCACGCGAATCGGCCTCACGGGGGCGGGCATGCTTCGGCGACGCCTCGTCCACACGGCGGTAGATGGGGCGGCCATAGCGATCTTTAAGCGGCCTACCGTATCGGTCGCGGGCAATGCGCGAGTCGTCGAAGTTGCCTTCCATACCAATAAAGAATAGGCAACGACAGCGGACTAAGAGAACCGAGACAGCAATACAAGTCTTGGTAGCGCTGGCGTTACCCTGCATGCGACGTGCTGAAAGGGGTTGGGAACGAAGAAGAATATGCTGGAAATATGTCCGCAATGAACCAGAACAACGAACGTGCAGTCAACGAGTCGGATGTTTATGTCAAGAGCCGACATGGTGTCCCGCGGGACTTCTTCGCCTGTGAGGCGGCGGGGCTGGGTTGGCTGCGCGAGGGTGAAGCTGACGGCGGTGCGCGCGTAGTGGAGGTGCTGGGCGTGAGCGGGCATGCGCTGAAATTGCGTCGAATTGAGTCGACGGTGCCGACTCCGCAGGCAGCGTACGAGTTCGGAAAATCGTTGGCCATTACCCACAATCTGGGCGCTGCTGGCTGGGGTGCCGGCCCCGATGGGTGGGAGGGGCACGGTTACTTCGGTCCACTGGATCAGCCACTGCAGATGGACCTGACTCCACGGGAGAGCTTCGGTGAATACTGGGCCAAAGGGCGTCTGCTGCCAGCGCTGGGAAAGTTGGAAAGCTCCTACAATAACCGTCAGCTAGACATCTTTGACCAGCTCATTGAGCGACTCTTGGCTGGAGATTTCGACAACGAGCCAGACGCTGCGCGTGTCCACGGTGACCTGTGGTGGGGAAACCTCATGTGGGATGCAGACGGCGCGATTTTGATTGACCCCGCAGCGCACGGCGGAGCCCGCGAGGAAGATCTGGCACTGCTGGCGCTATTCGGGGCAACGCACTTCAACGAGATCTTGCGTGGCTACGAATCCGTACATCCCCTGCCGGATTTCGCCGAGAGCTGCGAACTCCATCAGCTCTACGCCGTGCTCATGCACGCGGTGCTTTTTGGTGGCGGATACGCCGGACAGGCGGCGGCAATGGCGGCGAAGTACGTGCGCTAGTTGGCGTTAGCAGCCTCCAGCACGCTAGCCATCTCCAGTAGCTCTGCCTCGCCGCAGCGCACCGCACCGATATTGACGCTGGTGGCGGGGTGCACTGTGTTGGCGCTGGCACCGCTCGTACCCGGCACAGCAATCGGCACCGACACACTCGCCCACCCAGTCAGATTCCACAGCGACAACCACGGTGTCCACCGGGTTTGCTCGTCAAAGTCCTCCGACGGCGCCAACGCAGAGAAATGCCCAATACGCGGCGGATCAAACGCCAGCGTTGGCGTAATCACCGCATCGACTTCCCAACGCGACCGAATCGCGCCGGGCAGAGCCATCCGCTGCTGATGTGTCGCCGTCGCCTCCGCTGCGGAAATCTCCTGGCCACAGGCTCGAATCCACTGCACAATCTCGGAGTAGTCCGCGCGCGGCAATTTCGTGGCCATTCGCGTGATGGTCCGTCGAAAAATCTCGAACACGTCCGGACCTGCCGGATCGTAGGGGCTGGGCACTTCCACCACGTCGTACCCGGCGTCGGCAAGACGGTCAGCCGCCGCCCACGCACCGTTTGCCCAGCGCTTATCGACGTCCACCTCAGCATGAAAAGGGCTGACAGTGACACCGATGCGAAGGGGACGCTGGGGCCGTCGGAAAGCATGCGAGGTTGCGGAAAAGGGCACTCCGGCCAGTAGCGCTGCGTCATCAACTGTGCGAGTGAGGAAGGCGGGCGTGGAGAGATTTCCACCCGCAATATCGTGTGCTGGCTTCAACCCAACGAGGCCACAGCAGGCGGCGGGCACACGGATAGAACCGCCGCCGTCAGAGCCCAGAGCTGCGGGAACGACACCAGTTGCGACAGCCACCGCGCTGCCGCCCGAGGAACCGCCGGGAGTGCGTGGCGTGGTATCCGGCTGATTGGACAGCTGATTGGGCGTGGCGAAGTAGGGGTTTTCTGGGGCCGGGTAGCCAATCGGCTCGGTGTAGGCCGTCATCCCGACCTCGGAGGTGTGCGTTGTCGCCGTGAGGACCGCGCCGCGAGCCAGCAGTTTCGCCACGGGTTCCGAGGTTTCGGTGGCGGTGAAAGCCAAGTTGGTCGAGCCCATCGTGCATTCGACACCAGCGATGGTGAATAGGTCCTTGATTGCCACTGGCAGACCTAGGAGGTCACGCGGGAGTCCGTGGCTAGCGCGCCGGGCGGGTTCGGATTCGGCAGTGAGGCTGCGCGCGCGGTCGACAGCGTGCTCGGCCAAGGACGTGGCAATACCGAAACGGGCGGGATTGGTCGCGGCGTCGTCGGCAAGCGTGGCGAATTCCGAAACGATCTCCGATACCGAGATTGCGCCACTGCGCACGGCTTCAGTGAGGGCGCGGGCGGGCATCTCGGAAGAAAAGGTCATGCAATAAGTGTAGAAGCCCTCTAATCTGAGCTTATGACGACGGTTACTTATTTGGGTCCTGCGGGCACATTCACCGAGCAGGCGCTGTGGGACATGGCGCGTGCTGGCGAGATTGATCCGGCAGGGGAATCCGCGGTCAATGCGGTGCCGGTGGATAGTCCCGCGGCCGCGCTTGGAGCCGTGCGCCGAGGGGAAGCGGACTTTGCCTGCGTGGCTATCGAAAGCAGCGTGGACGGTCCCGTCACACCAACTTTTGATGCCCTCGCTGCTGGGCCGGAGCTGCAGGTTTTCCGTGAAACCGAGGTCGGGGTGGTCTTCTCTATCCTGGTCCGTCCCGGTACGACGGCGGAACAGGTGCGTACTTTTACGACACATCCTGTGGCGTATCCGCAGGTCAAACAGTGGGTGGATGCCAACCTTCCGGGCGTGGAAGTTCATCAGGCCAGCTCCAATGCGGCGGCGGCTCACCAGGTCGCCGAGGGTACCCACGACGCTTGCGCTGCCCCGGCCCGCGCGGGTGAGCTGCTCGGACTTGAGGCGCTGGCCACTGAGGTCGCCGACGTGCGCGGTGCCCGAACCCGTTTCCTGCTGGTGGGGCGCCCTGGTGTGCCGACGCCGCGCACCGGTGCCGACCGGACCTCGGTCTCCTTCACGCTGCCGAACCAGCCCGGCACACTGATGCGCGCCATGAATGAGTTCGCAGTGCGACAGGTCAACCTCACCCGCATCGAGTCGCGGCCGACACGAGAGCTCTTCGGCCTCTACCGCTTCTACATTGACTGCAACGGCCACGTTGATGATGCACAGGTTGCGGCGACTCTCGCGGCACTGCACGAATACGCCGAAGACCTGCGGTATCTGGGATCTTGGCCGGTCGCTGAGGGCGGTCGCCGCAGCATTATGACCCCGCCGCCGGATATCTCCCAGTCAATTGAATGGGTCGACGCGCTCAAGGAAGGACGAAGGTAAAACATGACACCCGCCGCGCCCGAAAATCCAGTTGGACAGCTGCCTTTCCTCGATGACCGCCCAGACCGCCCTGAATCTGTCATGCCGGTTGATTCCCAGCGCATCATTTTCATCCGCCACGGGCAGACCACCGGCAACATCAACCGCCGCCTGGATACCGCATTGCCGGGCGCACCGCTCACCGACCTCGGTGTGAGGCAGGCGCGCAGTCTGGGACGTCTTTTGCTTCCCGACGTCCACAGAATCGGTGACATCGTCACATCCCATGCCCTGCGTGCACGCCAAACTGGTGCAGGCGCGGTCGCGAGTCTGCACCGCCTGGGAGAGACTTCCGTTCGCATCCGCCATGAGGGTGGTCTCCACGAGATTCAGGCCGGCGACCTTGAGGGGCGCAATGATCGCGATGCGCACATGGAGTACATGCGCGCCTTCTACCAGTGGCTCAATGGGGAGCTGGAGTATCGTCTTCCCGGCGGTGAATCCGGTGCTGACGTGCTGAACCGATACCTGCCGACGCTACAGCAGCTGCTGGAGCAGGCAGGAGCGACAGGTGGTGAATCCAAGGAGTCCAGGGAGGGCAGCAGCAAGGATGTCGTCATTGTCAGCCACGGCGCGGCTATTCGTCTGATTGGGCAGTATCTGACCGGGGTGGATCCGGAATACGCACTGCGACACCGCATTGCCAATACCGAGCGAATTGAGCTGGTTCCGAACGCAGCGGCCGTCGGCAAGCGTGCTGGCATTGAACCGCGCGCGTGGGATGTGCGTCGCTGGGGCGACAGCGAGTTGCCCTAGAAGGGAGCGAAACGGCGACCGTTACTGCTGACCGTTACTGCTGGCCTTCCTGAATCTCGCGGCGCTTCTGCGCTGCCAGGCGTAGGCGTTCCGTGCGACGCTTGGATTCCTCTTCGTTGATTTCGTTGAGGAGCTCTTCTTCGTCATCATTGATGTTCAAGGCGGCGCGCCCGATAAGGGCAACGGCCGCAGCGACGATGAAGCCGAGCCACGCGTTATCGATATTGGTGAAAAACATCAGAACGATAGTGACACATACGATAACGCCTGCAGCAGAATCAACAATGTTGAGCTGGCGGCCCTTTTTCATCAGGTTTTGCAGCTCTTGATCGACACTTTGATGCTGCGGATTAGCCGGGGTGCCCTGTGAACTCTCGGGGGAGACCTCAGCGGGCAGGTCCGCGAAGAGAGTTTGCAGTTCTGCCCGAGTTTTAGCGGAAGCAGCACTTTCGGCGCGTTTGGAGAACTCATCGACATCCAAGTAGCCATCAGCGAAATGATTGCCGAGACGCTCCATGGCAGCGTTGCGCTCCCTGTCGCCGACCCTGATTTCTGGCTTCTCGCTCGAGTTGTCGCTCATGGTTATTAAGGCTACAGGGAAGAAGAGGGGAGGGGACAGCATCGCGAGAGGGACGAGACCGTGCACGGCGGGACAAACTTATCCGTAGCCGAGTCGGTCCAGATCCTCCTCCTCGAGGCCGAAATAATGCCCGATCTCATGCAGGAGAGTGACCCGAATCTGCTCCACCAGCTCCTCTTCGGTGCGGCTGATGCGGCAGAGCATGTCGCGATACAGGCTGATTTGGTCAGGCGGACCCCAGTGGTTGTTAGAACGCTCGGTCAGAGGTATGCCCTCGTAGAGGCCCAGCAGTGTGGGTTCGTCGAGGTTATACGGGTGGACCTGGATGATGACCTGATCGAGCTGGTCGAGAAACTGCGTGGGGATGCGGTCGATGGCCTCATCGACAAGTGCATCGAACCGCTCCGGGCTAACGTCAACCATTTATGGTGCTGCCTCGCAATGTCCTCTTGTTTTACTGGCCGATTGTTCTATTGTCCGGCGGGAGCGACTGCGTTATCCGCAGCGCCTGCTCCTGCGCCAGTACCGTCGGCACCGACCTCACCGACGTCACCTGTGCCAGCGCCAGCGCCAGCGTCACCCTGCTCCTCCCGCAGCGGATTGCGCGGTGGCGGAGCTACGGGCGGCTGGCCGTCGATAGTGAAGGACTCGTTAGCGTGGCCGTTGAGAGTGGAGAACCCGCCCTGGCCATTGTCCTTAATCAACCAGCAGTTCACACTGCGCGAGCCGGCATTGAGCGACTCCTGCGACAGTGATGTCCAAAATGGCAGCAGCGTGGAGTTATACAGCGGGTCGTCACCGCCGAGGTAATTCTGCGCGAGAGTCACACACTGTTCCGCGAGCACATCATTTTGCTCCTGGTCAGTGGGGACGTTGTCACCGAAATGGTCGCGGAGATTGACAACTCCCGTCGACTCCATCAGATGATCTTCCACGCACGGCACCTGGCGGATGGCGCCGTTTTCGTCCAATGTCACGCAGCGGCCGCCCTCGAACACGCGGGACTGGTCCTGCCCGGCCGCAGGACCGGACATGTGCGCCGTGTTGCCGTCTTCATCGACGACCTGGATACCGCACAGGAAGGTTCGGTCACCCTTTTCCCACTGGCTAGGTGAAGGAATGATCGGCGCCGTGATAAATCGACCGTCTGGATCGTACTGGCCGCCCAGGTATTCAGTCACAGTGTTGCGACACACGCCATTTTGCAGAGCCACCAAATTGTCCGCTGTCGGGTAGTTGGCAGTTTTGGCGTATTGCCCCGGATGTTCCTCGTAATCGGCGAGATTCAGTTTCTTGGCGACCTCATAAGCGTGCGGCTGCTCACAGGGCACGACGCGGAAGTCAGAAACATTCAAATCTTCTGCCAGATTCCAGTCCAGACAGTTGCCCGCGGTTGCGCTGGTGAACGCCGTCGTCTCCTTGTCGACGATGGTCGTCGTTGTCGACGATGACGCGCTTGCCGACGAACCCTTGCCCCCAAGTGGCCCACTCGGTGGCTCGATGACTCCCGCTTGCAGCGCGAATGCCATTCCCGCGGCGCCAACCAGCATTGCCGTCGACAAAGCGCGCATTCCCCAGCTTCCACGGGAGTTATTCGAAGCGTTGGCATCGTTGCCGGCTGCGGAGGATGCACCAGCGCTGGCATCTGCGCCAGTACCTGCACCGGAGTCAGTGTCTGTGGCGGCAGCGTGCTCGCGATCCTGGTTCATATTGTCATCAGCCATAGTGACCCCATTGTGCACCGCCAATGAGCCTGTGGACAAGGTAACGCTCTGTCCGAGTTTGCGGTCCGAGTTTGCTCAATAACTTCAGGCACTACAATAGTCCGGTATTTGTTCGCTACCCGAGGACACGAGTCTTGACCTGGACTGCACTACTCAGCCTGCTGGGCGTCCACATTATTGGTATGGCCTCACCAGGGCCTGACGTCTTCTTAATCCTGCGCCTTGCCACCAAATCCCGAAAGCACGCGATCGCAGCGGTTGCGGGTATCAGTACTGGCGCCACTATCTGGATGACCCTCACAGTTTTTGGGTTCGCAGCTGTCATCACCGCCAATCCTTTGCTGATGGGCGTAATCCAGCTTGTCGGTGGCTGTTATCTCATTTACATGGGTATCAGTATGGCCAAGGCAGGCATCAATACTCTCCGCGAACTGCGCGCCGGTGCCGCACCAGCCCTGGGAAGCGAGGCGCTCCGGTCGCCGAAGGCGACGTTCCGCCAGGGCTTTTTCACCAACATGTCGAACCCGAAGATTGTTCTCTTCCTCGCGGCAGTGCTTTCACAGTTCATTCCCGCAGGCGCATCCGTGGGGACGCTTGTGCTTTGTACGTTGGTGCTAATCGTCTCCCAAATCGCTTTCTTCCTATTTATCGCAATCGTGGTGTCGACGGATGCCGTCGTCAAGCGAATGGTGCTGGCAGGGCCGTGGATTGACACTGTCGCCGGCGTGATCTTCCTCGTCCTCGGCGCGCTGCTGGTCGCCTCAGGAGCGGAAGCGGCACTCTAGCAAGCCTTGTGCCTGCTTGCCGACGTAAACCAGGTACTCTAGGGGACGTGATTGATCTCAAATTTCTTCGCGAAAACCCTGAAGTAGCCCGCGAGTCCCAGCGCACCCGTGGTGAGGACCCGGCATTGGTCGATCAGCTGCTGGAAGCTGACGCTAAGCGCCGTGAGGTTATTGCCTCCACCGACGCGCTGCGTTCAGAGCAGAAGGGCTTCGGCAAGAAGATTGGTCAGGCGTCGAAGGAAGAGCGCCCGGCCATGCTGGAGAAGGCCAAGGAGCTTTCCGACGCCGTGAAGGCAGCCGAAGCGGAGCAGAAGGAAGCCGAGGCTGAGGTCGAGCGCCTGCAGTACCTGATTGGCAACATCGTTACGGGTGCGCCCGCCGGCGGCGAAGATGACTTTGTCGTGCTGGAGGAAATCGGTGAGATTCCACAGTTCGACTTTGAGCCCAAAGATCACCTGGACCTCGGTGAGTCGCTGGGTCTTATTGATATGGAGCGTGGCGTCAAGGTCTCCGGTTCCCGCTTCTACTTCCTGACCGGTTACGGTGCCATGCTGCAGTTGGCCATGATGAACCTGGCTGCTCAGAAGGCAACTCAGAATGGCTTCCAGCTGATGGTGCCGCCGGTGCTGGTTCGTCCGGAGACCATGTCGGGTACTGGCTTCCTCGGTGCGCACTCCGATGAGATCTACTACCTGCAGGAAGATGACCTCTACCTGGTCGGTACCTCGGAAGTCGCGCTGGCCGGCTACCACTCCAACGAGATTATTGACCTGTCGGAGGGGCCGCGTCGCTACGCTGGTTGGTCTTCCTGTTTCCGTCGTGAAGCGGGCTCTTACGGCAAGGACACCCGCGGTATCCTGCGCGTACACCAGTTCGACAAGCTGGAGATGTTCTCCTACTGTCCGCCGGAGCAGGCGGAGGCAGAGCACCAGAAGCTGCTGAACATGGAGCGCGAGATGCTGGCCGCGGTCGATGTTCCGTACCGCATCATCGATGTTGCTGGTGGTGACCTGGGTGCATCGGCTGCCCGCAAGTTCGATACCGAGGCATGGGTGCCGACGCAGAACACCTACCGCGAGTTGACCTCGACTTCGAACTGCACGACTTTCCAGGCTCGTCGTTTGAAGACCCGCTACCGCGATGCCGATGGCAAGTCTCAGTACTGCGCCACCCTAAATGGCACGCTGGCCACGACGCGTTGGCTGGTCGCCATTCTGGAAAACCACCAGCAGGCCGATGGTTCTGTGGTGATTCCGGAGGCGCTGCGCCCGTTCATGATGGGCAAGGAAGTTCTCGAGCCGGTTAAGCGAGCCGGTTAAGCGAGCCGGTTAAGCAGGTGCGGCCCCGCCCCAGTTCATCCGCGACTTCACGACACCTATGTCACCTCATGCCACCTCCACAGCTGGCATGAGGTGACGCCTGTGTCGTGAAGTGGCTTTTTTCAGGCGTGACTTGTTTAGCTGCGCTAAAAAATTAATTGGGGGATTGAGAAGGTAAAAACACCAGGAAGGTTGAGAGTAGAAACACAACCGAAAACACAACTGAACCAGGGGGATAGCCTCACTCGAGGTGGTAGAGGTTGTGTACAACATTCGGGATTACAGCAATTTTGCTGATGTGTCTTTCACCTGCTGATGTATCCTGCACCGTGATTTAAGCTGCTCCAGCTTTCTTCCACGCAGCCTTCAGCCCAGCTCGGAGGGGCAGGACGAGGCAGGCAGACGAAGCCACGGCCGAAGTGAGGGCAACGCCAGCTCGCACAAATGCTGGATTGAGCTTGGAGTTTTCTTCCGTGAGAATGCCGATCAGCTGAGATGGCGCAATTGTGCTTGCGAGCGCGCCTAGGGACGCAACGCGCAGCGCGTCTTCACGGTCATCTGCCTTGAGCAGCGAAGCAGCTGAAAATCCAGCTCCGACCGTAGAAACCACGAAGGGAAGAAGCAGAGTTTCCTTCGGTGCTGTCTTCTGAACTGCCTCGCCGTTTAGCTTCCATTTGGTGTGGACTTCTGCAGGCAACTGCTTCCAGGACATAGCCAGTGCGACTCCGTGCGCAACCGTCACGGCCGCGGGGAGAAGAGCGGTCGCCTGCAGTGTGCGAGCTGGAATTTCAGAGATAACCTCACCGTCAATATCGTCCGGTCGGACAATCCCCAGCTTGGTCGCTACTGCGGCCCAGTTGATAGACCAGCCAAAACCCAACAGGTGAGGTTGGAGGATCCGCGGGTCGTCCATGTTCCACAGGGAAGCGCGACCGCTTTTGGTAAATACCCGAAGCGGTTTGGAGAGGTACCTGCGCAAGGTGTTTGGTTCGCCAACTTGTTCGGCTACGCAATTTGCGTAGTCGGTCGCCGTTCCCAGCTCTTCGGTCAGGTCCGCGTGGACGTCGTTAAGCTCTTGCAGAAGACTCTCCTGCTCGGCGATGATCGCCTTGCGTTGTGCGTGCGATATGCCGATTTCGCGCAGTTTGTGGTCAATGGCAGTGAGGTAGGTGTTCATTGGGGCTCCTCGGAAAATAGTGCGGTCATGTCGGCGGATAGGTCGATGAAGTCCTGATGCAGTTGCGTGAGTGTTTGCTTTCCTTTGGCTGTCAGTGAGTAGTACTTGCGCGGCGGCCCTTTGGGGGATTCCTCCCAGCGATTGCTAATCAAGCCGTTGGTGGTCAGCCGCGAGAGTAGGGGGTAGACGGTTCCCGCGGGCGCGCTGAGGTGGGGGTAGGCGTTGAGCTTTGCGACGAGTGCCGCGCCATAGAGCTCTTCGCGAGAAATCAGCTTGAGAATGGCGAGCTCAAGTACCCCTTTCTTCAGTTGTGTCTGTGGACGTTTGGGCATAGCGTTGTGCTTTCTTTCCGGCGGTATGGAGGAATCTGTCCAGGCAGAATACTTTTCATACCTAGTACCTTGTAATACCAACTATACGCACAGTAGTTTGTATTGTCAAGTACTGCATGCTTTATACGGCGCGGAGAGGGCAGGGCAAAGAAAATGAGGGGCAATTGCCAGAAGGCAATCGCCCCTCATTCCACCGGGTTAGCTCTATGGAGAACTCGTAACTGCTAGGAAGCGGTTCGGTTCCTATTTAGCGTTCAATTAGATACGCGCATCAAGCCAGGCAATAGCCGTCGCAATGGCCTCGTGCTGTGCCGGCTCGTTGAAGGTCTCGTGGAACTGGCCTTCGAACTCGATCAGCTGCTTGTCGGTGGACGAGATGCCGTTGTACCAGTCGCGCGAGAAGAACGGCGGCACAATCTCATCCTGGCCGCCCATCATGACCAGGGTCGGCTCAACAAAGTCGACGGAGTTGGTGCCGTTGTAGGTGGCGGCAAAAGCCATCTGCTGAGCCATGCCGAGCGAGAGCTTGGAGTTGTTGTACGGATCAGTTTCGTACTCATCACGCACTGCCTGCGAAGAAGAGGTCTTCGAACCCAGCGGGTTGCCAAGCTGAATCAAGTCGCTGCCGGGTAGTGATGGCACGCGCATCTCGGTGCGGTTCGGCACTTCCTTGAGCATGCGAGTGTTGAATGTGGTCATGTCCTGGAATGGCAGGCGCTGGTAAATCGTCGGCTGCGCCTCGCGCTGGACATCGGTCATGGCCTCTGGGGTGATGGTTTCGCCCTCGTCCGTGCCACCGTAGGGGTTGAAAAGAGCGCCACCACCGTTGGCGACAATGCCATCGACACTGCCCGGGTACTTGATGCCGTGGAAGTCCACGGCAAGGCCGCCCATGGAGTGGCCGAGCAGGAAGGTCTTCGTGCTCGGGTTCTCCGCCTTGGCCTTTTCGACGAGCATGTGCAGGTCATCGACAAGCGAGTGGAAATCATCAATATGGCCACGGGCAACTGGGGTTCCTTCGACCTGGCCCGAGTGGCCGTGCCCACGGTGGTCAATGCGGTAAACGTTGTAGCCGGCGTTCAGCAGCTTGCCGGTTACCCACTCGTAGCGACCCAGGTGTTCTGCAGCGCCATGCACGACGACGACAGTGGCTTTGGCATTCGGGATGGTGTTGGACTTCCAGTAAATCTGGGTGCCCTTGCCATCCTGTGAGGTCATGTAGCCGTCGGTGACCGTAACGTGGCGTCCGTCAACCGTAGTGGTTGGTGCCGGGGTGGTGGGCAGCTCGACCATTGCAGTGGACTGCGGGTCGGGAGTTGGTTCCAGCGGGTTCTTGATGAAGTCCGTTGGGGCTGCTGATGCTGCCGGGGTGGCCAGGGCCAAAGTCAGGGCGGTGGTCACACTCGCAGTGAAAATTGATGCGCGACGCATGATTGCTCTTTTCTGTTTTCAATCGAGGAGTGGATGATAGTTATAATAATTTTATTATAACAAACAAGCCCTGAATTTATAATAAAAATAGCCCGGAAAACCGAATAGGTTTTCCGGGCTATTTTTCGGCTCTTACGAGGACTTATTCAGGCTTCGGTGCCTCCTCAGCATCCGTATCCTCGACCCAACCATAGGTGCGCTCAACGGCACGGTTCCACTGGTGGAACAGGCGATCGCGCTCTTCGGCCTCCATCTTCGGACGCCACTTCTTGTCAATCGTGATGTGAGCCTTGACCTCATCCAGGTTCGACCAGAAGCCAATGCCAAGGCCCGCAGCGTATGCCGCACCAAGGGCCGTGGTTTCAATGTTGTTCGGGCGTGTGACAGCGACATTCAGGATGTCGGACTGGAACTGCATGAGGAACTCGTTCATGGTCATGCCACCATCAACGCTCAGCGTTGTGATGTCCGTGTCGGATTCTGCGACCATGGCGTCGAGGACCTCGCGGGTCTGGTACGCAGCAGCCTCCAGCACAGCACGGGCAATGTGGTTTCGGTTGACGAAACGGGTCAAACCGACGATGACGCCACGAGCGTCCGGCTGCCAACGAGGAGCAAAAAGACCGGAGAAGGCCGGCACGATGTACACGCCGCCGTTATCCTTGACGCTCTTTGCCTTGTTCTCAATGGATGCCGCATTCGGAATCATCTGCAGCTCGTCACGCAGCCACTGAACAAGTGCGCCGCCCATGGAGACGGAGCCCTCGAGCGCGTAGACCGGCTTCTCTCCCTCGACCTGGTAGCAGACGGTGGAGATGAGTCCGTGGTCAGACCACTTCGGCTTCTCACCAGTATTCATTAGCATGAACAGCCCAGTGCCGTAGGTGTTCTTGGTGTCGCCCTCGCCGAAGCAGCCCTGGCCGAACATGGCGGCCTGCTGGTCGCCGAGGATGCCAGTAATCGGTCGCTCCGCAAGAGAACCGCGGGCGCGGATACGGCCGAAGTCGCCTACCGACGGTCGGATGTCAGGCAGCATCGACATCGGAATGCCAATTTCACGGCAAATGTCCTCATCCCACTCGAGGGTCTTGAGGTCCATCAGGAGAGTACGGGAGGCGTTGGTGACGTCGGTTGCGTGAACTGCGTCTTCGCCGTTGTCGCCCTCTGCACCACCGGTGAGATTCCACAGCAGCCAAGTATCGATGGTGCCGAAGAGTAGATCGCCAGCCTCAGCCTTTTCGCGAGCTCCCTCGACGTTGTCGAGAATCCAGCGCACCTTCGGGCCAGCTGGGTAGGAGTTGATACGTAGGCCCGTGGTCTCACGCCAGCGGTCAGCGCCTTCATCCCCCATGAGTTCCTTGCAGATCTCATTCGTGCGGGTGTCCTGCCAGACGATGGCATTGTAGACCGGTTCACCAGTGTTCTTGTCCCAGACGACAGTGGTTTCACGCTGGTTGGTGATACCGATGGCATCAATATCCTGGGAAGCAATGTCGACATCGGCGAGAGCTTCGCTGACTACTCGACGAGTGTTGGTCCAAATCTCCTGAGCGTCGTGCTCGACCCAGCCCTCTTCCGGGAAAATCTGCTTGTGTTCCATCTGTGCAACAGTGACGATTTCTGCGTCATGGTTGAAGATGATGCAGCGGGTGGAAGTAGTTCCCTGGTCAATGGCGAGGACGTATTTGCTGTGCGTCATGGGGGATACTCCTAGCGAAATTGTGTGTAAATGTGAGTGTTCAGGCTTGCGATATTTTATTGTGCGATATCTCTCATATTCCCGTTATCCGATGGCAAAGGCAAGAGCGCCTGCAGCCACGGCTGCCAGCATCGGTGCGACAATCGGAACCCATGCATAGGCCCAGTTCGCATCGCCCTTGCCCTTAATCGGGAGCACGAAAGCGTAGGCCAAACGCGGGCCGAGGTCACGAACAGGGTTGATGGCGTATCCGGTCGGGGAACCAAGGGAAAGACCAATCGACACAATGATGAACGAGACACCGAAGTAGGTCAGCGGGCCAAGTTCGCCGCCGGCTGGGCCGAACAGGATGAATGCGAGCAGAACGAAGGTCGCGATGAACTCGGTGACGGCATTCCAAAAGTTATTTGGGTGAACCGGCGCGGTGAAGAAGTTGCCGCCAGTTTCGGCATTCGCATTGGTTGGGTTGCCGTTTTCGTCGACACCATTGGCGTCGAACAGCTGCTTAAAAGCGGCCCATGCCAGGATTGCACCTACGAATGCGCCCAACAGCTGACCTGCGACATAGTAAGGGACCAGGCTCCAGGCCAGGCTGCCCTTGATTGCTAGGGCAACGGTTACCGCTGGGTTCAAGTGGCCACCGGATACGTCGGCAATCGATGCGCCAGCGAAAACTGCCATACCCCAACCGAAGGCGATGCCCATCCAGCCAGCGTTTGCTGCGCGAGTAGTCCGGAGGTTGATAGAGGCACAGACTCCGTTACCGAGCAGAATTAGAATGGCGGTTCCGAAAAACTCCCAGAGGAATGCCTGGGATCCTGTGATTGTCTCCATGAGATGTGAAACTCTCTGTGCGTCGTGACCGGGAAAGGCCACGAGGAATCGTGCAACGTAAACTTTTAGGTATAAGAAATGCCGGCGAGAACTGATTCTTTTCGCCGGCACTTTTATTTCGAGCCCATTAGCCCCTTGAAGTGCAAAGCCGTTTTCCCAAGAGGGAAAGCTATTTCGTTATGGCTACAGCGTTGGTGGCCATCTAAGAACTAACTAGTACGGCCACCGGGGGAGGGGCAAACTAGCGGTCGAGGCTGACATCGACGTCCGCGCGAGTCTCCACTGCATGAGCAGCAATCTCGTTAGCGGCCTTGTCAGTCAGCTCACGTTCAGCTGCCAGAGTTGCTTCGACACGCTCGATGAAGACCTTAATCTCCTTCTCCATCGTGTCCTTGTCCCAACCCAGAGCTGGGGCAACCAGTTCAGCGGTGGCCCGGGCGCTGTCGACACCGCGGTGTGCGTACTCCATGGAGACACGCAGGCGGCGCTCCAGGATGTCGTCGAGGTGCATTGCGCCTTCGTGAGTCACGGCGTAGAGAACCTCAGCGCGCATGTACTGCTCAGCAGCCTCCAGCGGCTCGAGCAGGGACTTGTCCTCGGCTGTCGGAGCCAGAACCTCGTAGATGAGGGAGCCGTAACGGTTGAGCAGGTGCTCGACCTGCTTCTCGGTGATACCGAACTGCTTGGCCAGGGCTGGCTTCTGGTTGTTCAGTGCGTGGTAGCCGTCAGCGCCGAGCAGCGGGACATCTGCAGTGACGGACTCCGGTACCTTGCGGGGGACGTCCTGGACTGCAGCGTCGATGGTGTCAGCACCGATGACGCGGTAGGTGGTGTACTTACCGCCTGCGACGGAAACCATGCCCGGGGCAACGTGGGCAACAGCGTGGTTGCGGGAGAGGTTGGTGGTGGAGTCGGAGTCGCCTTCCACCAGTGGCCGCAGACCCGAGTAGACACCGACGATGTCGTCGTAAGTAATTGGACGGCGAACCTTGGCGTTGACGTGATCGAGGATGTAGTCGATGTCAGCGCGGGTAGCTGCCGGGTTGGCCAAATTCATGGTCCAGTCGGTGTCGGTGGTACCGATAATCCAGTATTCACCCCACGGGATAACGAACAGGACGGACTTCTCGGTCACGAAGGTCATTGCCACCGAGCCCTCAAGAGCGGACTTCGGAATAACAATGTGGACACCCTTGGAGGTGTGGACGCGGAACTTGCCCGTGACGCCAGCCAGCTTCTCAATCTCATCGGACCAAATACCGGTGGCATTGACGAAAACGCTGCCGCGGATGGTGGTGGTGGCGCCGGTGTCGGTGTCAAGGAGCTTCGCGCCGACGATGCGCTCGCCTTCCTTCACGAAGTCGACAACCTGAGTGGAGGTGCGGACATCAGCGCCGAAGTGAGCAGCGGTGCGCAGGACAGTCATGGTGTGACGGGCATCGTCAACCAGGGTGTCGTAGTAGCGAACGCCGCCAACCACGGCATCTTCCTTCAGGCCCGGAGCCTGCTTCAGGGTTCCCTTGCGGGAGTAGTGCTTCTGCATTGGAACCTGCTTGGCGCCACCCATGACGTCGTAAAGGAAGAAGCCCGATGCCATGAACGGGCGCTCCCACACGCGGTGGGTCAGCGGGAAGACGAAGCGCAGTGGCTTAACCAGGTGCGGTGCCAGGTGCGACATGGACAGTTCGCGCTCGCGCAGGGATTCAGCTACCAGGCGGAAGTCCAACATCTGCAGGTAGCGCAGACCGCCGTGGAACATCTTGGAGGAGCGGCTGGAGGTACCGCCTGCGAAGTCACGAGTTTCAATGACCGCAGTCTTCAAACCACGGGTTGCGGCATCGAGTGCAGCGCCAGCGCCTACAGAACCGCCGCCGATAATGACGACGTCGTATTGCTCGGTACCGAATTTCTCCCAGGTCTTTTCATGCTGTTCCTTATTTAGAACTGCAGATGGGGCGAGAGATGAAGAGGACGACATTTTCCAATCCTTCCCGGTGGGGGCGTTGATTTTTCGTCGAAGAGAATTTCTCGGCTCACGGCTCAGGTTACCAAAACTCGGCTTACTTGTGAGCGCCAACCTACGGTTACGTAGATATAAATAATGGGGCAAAAAGTCACGAAAATCGCGCCAGTAATGTTGTCCGATTTTCCGCAGGTAGATGGCTATGTTAATAGAGGTTTTCCACTTTTAGACTGAAAGTCGGCTGGCAATGAACCCCCCCATAATGGGGGTATCAAAGATGGCTGATGGGTGGGCAATGGGTGCACGGCGGGCGTGTGGCGTATTTGAGAGGCGATGACTGGAACTGCGCTCGCATTTACACATGAATATGAGCCTGTAACGACATTTATTCACGAGTCTCAGATACCAGTACATATTGCCCCGCTAAGGGGTGCGAAAGATTGTAGAGTAAAGGCCATGTTCAAGGATCCTGTGTACTTAACGATTATCGGATTGGCGCGCACCGTCTTCTTTGCCCAAGGTTTGAAGTTCACCGTTAAGGGCTGGGAAAACGTGCCGAAAGACTCTGGCGCCGTTCTCGTTACTAACCACACCGGATACATGGACTTCACCTATGTCGGTCTTCCATTCCGCAAGCATCGTCGTTTTGTCCGTTTTATGGCGAAGAAGGAAGTTTTCGACCATTCGATTGCAGGCCCAATCATGCGTGCTTGTAAGCACATTCCGGTCGACCGCACCGACGGCTCCAAGTCTTTCGAAGAGGCCTGCGCAAAGCTGGAAAACGACGAGTTGGTAGGCATCTTCCCGGAGTCGACTATCTCGCGCAGCTTTGAAGTCAAGAATCTGAAGTCGGGTGCGGTGCGTATGGCGCAGCGCACCGGCAAGCCCATCATCCCAGTGCTGATTGTGGGATCCCAGCGCGTGTGGACGAAGGGGCACCCCAAGCATCTCGGCCGCAGCAATACTCCGATTCATATTACGGTTTTGCCGCCGTGGACCCCGGAGGGCGATCCGGCAGAAGCCACCGAAAAGCTACACGAAATCATGGATCAGGGTGTCCGTCAGCTCTGGGACGAGTATGCAGCTGAAGAAGGTCCCCTGCCGAAGGGCGCCTACTGGGTACCGGCTCGCCTTGGCGGCGGCGCACCGACTTTCGAAGAGGCCCAGGCAGAGGACCTGAAAGTCGAAGAAGAGCGTCAGCGTATCCGTCATTTGCGCGGTGACCTGGCCGTATTCAAGGAAAAGCTAGCCGAGTCGGCACGTGAATTCGGCGATAGTGCGCGTGAGTTCGGCGATCAGACCAGGCAGCAGTTCCTCGATGCCTCGCAAACGATGAGCGCGGAGTCTGCTCGCCGAAGGGAACAGACGACCGCCTTGTTGGCGCAGTTCCGTCAGTCTGTGGAACAGATGGCTGATGATGTTGTCGCCGGTGCTAAGGAGAGCAAGGAGTCCGTGCGTACGGCCACGGATTCGATGCGCGTGACCTTCCGCGAAGCGTACGTGCAACTAGAGAAGGCCTCCGCCTCCGGTGTCGAACAGACGCAGCAGACCGTTTACCGTCTTATCGGCCAGTCGATGATGATCCGCGACAAGCTTCCACAGCGCTTGAACAGGCTTATCACCGCTCAGCCGGAGACGTTCATCTTCGATTACCCCGCATCGCTTGCCGACGACGCGGGCAATACCAGCGAAGAAAACATGAAGGCCTTGCAGCAGCTCGGCGATGCCGGAGCCACAATCGTTGTTCTGCACGAACCGGGAGATAAGCCGAATCTATCGGCTTTGGAGTCGGTTGACCTGCAGGTCGTGGAACTCCCGGAGGGCGCCAGCAAACTGGACGTCACAAATGCGGTGGTTAGCACGCTGCGCAAGCAGGCTCGCAAGGAAGAAACCGCGATTCTTTTCGCCGGTCGCTCGAACTTTGAGGAAGCCACACAGCGTGTCGGCATGCCGGTAGTTACGGCCGATGCGGACTGGTCCCTGCTGAAGAACGCGGACTGGGTAATTGACACTGTCGAGCATGGGGGAGTAGCCGCAACGCTGCAGTTGTTGCACGACCGGTTCTGCGATGACGGTGAAGATGACAACAGCGAGGACGGCAAGTAGTTCGAAGTGACCGAGAGACTACACCCACTACTCGTAGCTTCGGATATTGACGGGACGTTCATCGACTCGCGGGAGCGGGTAACTCCCCGCCTGCGACAGGCCGTCACGCGAATGCTACGCCGCGGAACCCCGTTGGTGCTGGCCACGGGAAGGCCGGCTCGGTGGTTGCAACCAGTGCTCGAGCAGCTGCCGGTTCAGCCGTTGTGCGTGTGTGCCAATGGCGCCGTGATTTACGACTCCGGCCGTGATGAAGTGGTTGCCGCCAACACACTGAAGCCGGAGACGCTGCGATACGTCGTCAAGCATGCGCGCGAAGCGGCGCGATCCATCGGTGGAATCGGCATTGCGGCAGAGCGCGCTGGGACGTCGGCGAATGATGCCATCGATGAGCTTTTTGTGGTGGCGCCGTCCTATGACCATGCGTGGGAATCGGATGAGCACGGTGAGCTTGCTGAAGAGGCCGTGTTGTCAGAACCCGCGACGAAACTCTTGCTGCGAAACTCAGATGTGAACAGTGCCCAGCTATATGAGCTGGTCGCTTCCGCAATTGACGCGAGCTTGGCGCACGTGACCTACTCCATGCCGGACGGGCTTTTGGAAGTGTCCGCGCCGGGCGTGACTAAGCGCGCCGGGTTGGAATACGTATCTGAACTGGTCGGAGCGACCGCGAAAGATGTGGTCTGCTTCGGTGACATGCCGAACGATATCGAGATGCTGTCGTGGGCGGGCACGGGTGTGGCCATGGGCAATGCGGCTGACAACGTCAAGGAGATTGCAGACGAAATCACCGCCACCAATGATGATGACGGTGTTGCTCGTGTGCTGGAGCGCTGGTTCTAGCTAGCCTCGAGGTTTTCCCGCGCCAGCTAGCTCACCCAGCGCTCGACAGCGTTTACTTCAGCTCGGTCTTGACTTCGCCGGTGGTGCGGTCGAAGGTGATTGAACCGTTCTGGAACTCAGCGCGCTCGATGTTTCCATCGACCACCTGGGTCTTCGTCGGGGCACCCAGCTTGCCGACCTCGAAGCCCTGGCGGGCCCACTCATCAGCAATCTTGCCCCAGATAGCGTGCGCGCCGGTGGTGTCGGAGTCGGTGATTACGCCGTTGGAGAACTTCACGTAGCGCAGGGCATCGGCCTGGCCAGCATTGTTCGCTACGGTAGAACCGCTCTGGATACCGGACATTGCGTAACCGAGAACGGAGCCCATTTCCTCGGAGACTTGGCGCCATTCGGCAGCCAGGTCGTTCTGCTCATTGATAGTGATAATCTGGTCAATCAGGACCGGCAGGTCAGCAATCGATGGGCCGTTTTCAATCGAGCGTCCAACGGCACCCAGAATCGCATCGGCGGTCTGTCCGAGCCCCGGTGCGCCGAGCATGCCCAGCGCCGAGGCCAGCATCGAACGTGCACCCGAGACTGTCTCCAGAGCTTGTGCCTTTTGCTGCTCGTCGGATGCGCTCGGCGAGGAGGAGTTGCTCTGCTCGCTTGCCGACGGTGCGGAGGAGTCAGCCGTAGCAGTGTCACCGGTGTTCGTGGCGTCGGTTGGCTCCGAGGTATTCGAAGTACCCGAGGTGGTCGAGTCGGAGCTCGACGTTGTCGAAGAAGTGGTGCTCGATGCGCTCGAGGACTTCTCGGAGGACGAGGTCGTGGACGTACCCGTGGATGCCGAGGTGGTCGAAGTGGTCGAGGTCGACGTGCTCGACTGCGAGTCTGTGTCCTCGGCGGTCTTATCGTCCTTTTCATCCTGCGGAACGAGGAGGTCGATCAAGCCGTCAGGGCCCTCATTATCAATCTTTCCGCTGGTGAGAGAGTTGTACTTCTTCTCGGCAATCGAGCGGATCTTGCTCATCTGCGTGTAGCCAGCATCACCTGGGCAGGTGGTGTTACCAACGTCGCGGTGTGCGAAGATTGTCGGCAGAGTGACCTGCTTACCGTATCCGTACTTGGAGTAGCTGGTGCCACCCGAAGTCATCTGGATCTGGCCGGTCGGCTTGATGCCGGCGACCTTCAGGCGCCAACCGATCATATTGCCCACCGAGTTCAGTGCAGCCTCACTGGGAGCAACCGAAGAGTAGTTACCCATCATGGAGATGCCGAAAGTGCCGGTGTTGAAGCCACCTGCGTGTGCGCCCTGGACATTCTTATCCAGCCCACCGTAGCGGCCCTCGTAGATGTTGCCGTACTTGTCGACAAGGGCGTTGTATCCGATGTCGCACCAGCCCAGAGTCTGTGCGTGGTACTGGTAGATGCCGCGGACGATACCAGCGGACTGGCTCTCGGAGTAGTTGTTTGAACCGGCGGTGTGGTGCACGGTGGCACCGACAAGCTTGCTGTCGTAGTCCGCGCCCTTACAGCGGTTATTCTCGTTGGCGCCCCAGCCGGCACGGGTAATGACCTTCGGCATGCCCGTGACATTCTTGGCATCCACAATTGGGTCGATGCCGGATGCAGCAGCCTGGCCGTCGATTAGCACTGCGTCGACCTGGTCGATCGGCAGTTCATCGGCGACCGGCTCGATGTCCGTCCACTTCACTGGGAGGTTCGGCGAGTCCAGATTTGCAGCGTCGTTAGCGTTCGGAGCAGTCGGGTCATCGAGTGCGTCCCCAGGAGCTGCATCCGGAGTCTGCTGGTAGTCGGAAGCGGCCTCGGCGACATCCTTGGCCGCATCCGTAGCGGAATCCTTTGCATCCTCCACGGCCTTCTTGGCGCCCTCGGCATTAATCTCGTCGAGGTTGAGCTTGGACAAATCCAGCTTCTCAGCGCCCTTGATGTCCTTCAGATCCACGCCGGAACCCGGACCGAAGATGTTAAGTCCGTGGGTGGAAACCTGAACGCGCTTGGTTGGCTCGATGTAGATGAGCTCCGTTCCGTTCAGGCCGTTGCCATTGCCTTCAGCGGGGTAGTCCGGGTCAACGCTGAACCAGTCGGACCAGGAGCCGTCTGCTCGCTCGGCGCGGACGAAGCTGGCGATATCAGGGTCACCGGCCCACGTCAGCGCAAACTGGGAAAACTCAGTATCGGAGGTAATTTCCTTGACGACACCGCGGTTGGGATGAGCTTCGTCGGCAAGCGACTGCGTTGCGATTGCTGCATCTTCGACGAGAACGGAGACGCTGTCTGCAAGCGACTTGCTCTGGACAACCGGGTCGATGGGGCCGGCGCCGTTTTCCTCAATGAGGTCATAAGCGGCACCTGCGCCGACAACGGCAACGGGTGTCAGGGCAAGGGTCGCCACGGCAGCGAGTACCAAGGATTGCTTGGCACCTGCGCGGCGATTGATGCGGCGGCGACTAAACACGGTAATAACTCCTGGGTGATTGCGAAAATCTGGTGTTACACCACAAATGTGATGTGGTTATGCCTGGATTAGATAAGCGGGGGGGTTAGTTCTGAGGTGCGAACCAGGTCTGCGTAGCTTCGGCAGGGTTGGTTGGCAGGGATTCAGTTAGAAACTCACCAACAACCTCGCCTGGCGTGGGCGTTTCCACGTTTCCGAGGGAACCGCCGTTGTCGCCCGACTCGCCGGTGCCCGGAATCGGCGGAATGCTGGCGGCCTCTCCGTCCTGGTTGTTCGGATCCGTCGAGCGGCCGGCGATATCCGCTCCACCGGCACCATCAAACTTGGCTTTGGCTGCAGCGCGGATGGCATCCATCTGCTGGTAGCCGAAGGTGCCCGGGCAGGAGGTGTAGCCGGTGTCGCGGTGACCGAAGATGGCCGGGAGGTTCACGGTCTGGCCGGAGCTGTAGCGTGCCTTCGAGTAGCCGGCGCTGGTCAGTGCGGCGGTGGACATCGGATCGACGCCACCGACCTTCATGCGCCAGCCGACCATCTCGCCGAGTGCGGTGACGGCCGCATCCGGAATCTCCAGCTGGTCGTGGTTGCCCATCACCGAGATACCGAAGGTGCCGTTGTTGAAGCCACCTGCGTGTGCGCCCTCGATGTTCTTGTCCAGGCCGCCGTAGCGGCCCTCGTAGATGTTGCCGTACTTATCGACCAGCGCGTTGTAGCCAATATCGCCCCAGCCCAGCGTATTTGCGTGGTAGGCATAAATGCCACGGACAATGGCTGGTCCCTGGGACTCTGAGTAGTTATTGGAACCCGCGGTGTGGTGGATGCACGCGCCCTTGAAAGTGCTGTAGGAGCTCGAACCGCTGCGGATGGACTCATCTGCGCCCCACGCTGCACGGCTGATTACATTTGGCGCGCCGGCAATCGACGACTCGTACGCAACTGGCTGAATAACCTCGCCGACCTGCTCTACGCCGTCGATGAAAACTGCCTGGACAGCGTTGAGGGACAATGCGGCCGTAGCGCTGACGAGGTCCTGCAGGGAATCGCCGATAGTGGCGGGGTCAAGGTTGTCGATACCAATGATGTTGCGGGGATCCAGGCCTTCGAGGAGGTTCAGGCCGACAGTCGACACCTGCACGCGACGGGTGGGCTCAACGAACAGCAGCTCGGTGCCGGACTGCCCGGAGTTATTCATCGGACCGTGTGAATCAGCGTGGAACCACGGGCCAAAGCTGCCGTCTTCGCGCTCGGCGCGAACGTAGAGCTGCAGATTGTCATCGCCCGGCCAGGTCAGGGCGAACTGGGAGAACGGTTCGTCGCGGGTGATGTCCTTCACGAATCCGCGAAGCGGGTGCAGGGCATCGGTAATGGCATGCGTGCCGACGGCTGCGTCGTCAATCATCATCGTGACAGCGTCAACCAGCGGCGATGTTGAGATCTTGGCCGCGATGGGGCCTACGCCTGGGCTTTCAACCAGAGTAGGGGCCTGGCGAATACCCCATGTTGCTAGCGGAGCTGCGGCAGTAGTAGCTGCCAGTCCATAGAGGAAGGTGCGACGGCCCATCGACGGGGCATTGATGCGACGGCGAGTTGGCACGGTAAAAGCTCCAAAAAAATGGGGTACAGGGTTATCGACCCGAGGTCTACCCGGGGTCGAAGGGAAGGAAAGTTGCAAAGCAACAGAAAATTCTGAGGAGGATGTTACCAGTGTGACTAAAAAAATCTAGTGAGACATCTGTGTTTCCTCGTTAATTTTGGGAAAATTATCAAATAATGTGACCAAACGAACGTTGGGCTGGGCTCACGTGGACGTCGTAAAGCCCGCGTGTACACCCGCAAACCGGATGGAAATGCAATAGGTTTTAAGGCGTGAGTAGCGAAAAGAACACCACTGCCAATGAATTTGCTCCGAAGTCCCTACAGGACATCAAGGACAACACCTACGACCTCATCGTGGTCGGTTCGGGTTTCTTCGGTTTGACCGTTGCTGAGCGGACCGCCACTGAGCTGGGTAAGCGCGTGCTCGTTGTCGAACGCCGCAACCACATCGGCGGCAACGCCTACTCGGAGGCAGAGCCGGAGACTGGCATCGAGGTGCACAAGTACGGTGCGCACCTGTTCCATACCTCTAATAAGAGGGTGTGGGACTACGTCAACCAGTTCACTGACTTCACCGACTACCAGCACCGCGTGTTCGCTATGTACAAGGGCACCGCATACCAGTTCCCGATGGGGCTGGGGCTGATCAACCAGTTCTTCGGCAAGTACTACAGCCCGGACGAGGCTCGTCAGCTGATTAAGGACCAGACCGATGGCCTGGATCCACGTGACGCGAAGAACCTTGAGGAAAAGGCCATCTCCCTGATTGGCCGCCCGCTGTACGAGGCCTTTGTCAAGCACTACACCGCCAAGCAGTGGCAGACCGACCCGAAGAACCTGCCGGCTGGCAACATCACCCGCCTGCCAGTTCGCTACACCTTTAATAACCGCTACTTCAACGACACCTACGAAGGTCTGCCTGTCGACGGCTACACCGCCTGGCTGGAAAACATGGTGACCTCCGACAAGATTGACGTCGTTGTCGATGCCGACTGGTTCGAGGTGCGCGACGAACTGCGCGCTGTATCCCCGGACGCCCCGGTCGTCTACACCGGCCCGCTGGACCGCTACTTCGACTACGCAGAGGGCAAGCTGGGTTGGCGCACGCTGGACTTCGAGATGGAGGTTGTCAACACCGGCGATTTCCAGGGCACTCCAGTGATGAACTACAACGATGCGGATGTGCCGTACACCCGTATCCACGAGTTCCGCCACTTCCACCCGGAGCGCGATTACGTCAAGGACAAGACAGTAATTGTTAAGGAATACTCCCGCTTCGCCGACGATGACGACGAGGTGTACTACCCGATCAACACTCCGGAAGACCGCGAGATGCTGGAGGCCTACCGCAAGCTCGCTGCAGCAGAAGCGCAGGAGAACAAGGTTCTCTTCGGTGGTCGTCTGGGCACCTACCAATACCTGGACATGCACATGGCAATCGGTTCTGCACTGTCGATGTTCGACAACAAGATTGCGCCGTTCTTCAACGACGGCGAAGCAATCGAGCAGGAGCGCGGGCACTAATTTGCCGCTTCCGGCTCCCGCGCTAGTATTGCGCGAGTGTCGCGTGAGAAAACCCAAACCGAAGTTCCCCAGCAGGGGCCATTGCTGCAGCGTGTGAACAAGTTTCTCACCCTGCCAGTGGCACCTGTCATTCTGGTTCTTATCGGTTCTCTTGGTACCCAGGCTGCAGCCGTGCTGGTCACTGGCATGCTTTCCACGGTCGGCGCGCCGGGCATATCGGGCCTGCGCATGACCGCCGCCGCCATCATTATGGTGGTTCTGTTCCGGCCAAAACTGTCCGGGATGACCCGCGCCCGCGCCATCAACATCGTGGTCTACGGCATCGCCATGGGCATGATGAGCATGATGGTGTACGCAGCCATCGCGCGCCTCCCGCAGGGCGTCGCCGTCACCATCGACTTCCTCGGCCCCTGCGTCGTGTCCTTCCTGGGGCTGAAAATGTGGCGCTCCCGCCTATGGGCCATCGTCGCTTTCATCGGCGTTGCCCTGATTGCCCAGCCCTCCAATGACCTTGACATTATCGGCATTGGTTACGCCGCAATCGGTGCAATCTTCTTCGGCGCTTACACGCTCTTCTCCGCCCGAATGGGCAGCACCGAGGGCGGCGGCATGCCCGACCTGGCGCTGTCAGTGGTCGTCGCAGCAATCGTGCTCGCGCCATTTTCTGTTTCCGCTGCACCGCTTGTCGACGGTTCGATGTGGGCCACCATCGTTATTTCCGGGTTTATTGGCGCTGTTATTCCCTACGTGATGGACACCATCGCTGCGGGGATTGTCTCAGCGGCGGTCGTCGGCACGCTCTTTGCACTGGACCCGGTCATCGGTGCAATCCTGGGCTGGGCGTTTTCCGGTGACCGAGTGACTTGGTCCATGGCGCTGGGCATCGTGCTAATCGCGGCGGCTGGCGCGATTATTACCTGGCGCGGGGCGCGGGAGTCGCGCGAGCTGCGGGGGCTTGCGCAGTAAAAATGCGGATACCAGAACCCGCCGAAAAGTGGGGTCTCGACGTGTTCTGCTGGAAAACGACAGTGAATGCGGGTAAGTTTGTCGAAGATTTATTGTTTCTTAAGGTAATTCCCTGAAGCGGAAACACGCCTGATAGTTCCCACCGGCCGTGGGGAATCGCACATTGTGAGGAGAATGCACACGTGAAAATCACCTCTACTTTCCGTGGTTGGCGTCGAAAGGTTGCAGCCGTTGCGTCCGCAGTAGCTGTGGCCGCGTCTGCATTGACCATGGCGCCGGCCGCGAGCGCGGCGGGTGACCGAGGCTCGCTGCGCCCGGGTTGTGAGTGGGATTCGTACCAGTACTTCACCCAGAAGTGCCAGGTTTATTCGCCGGCCATGGACCGTAATATTCCGGTTCAGATTGTGGCCTCTGCCAATGGTGGTAACAAGGCTCTCTACCTGCTAGATGGTCTGCGTAGCCCGGCTGATGCCTCTGACTGGGTGGAGCACGGTAACGCCCCACGTACTTTTGAAGGATCCAACGTCAACCTGGTTATTCCAGGTGGTGGCGGCGGTAGCTTCTACACCGACTGGAAGCGTCCGTCGGTTAGTGTGCACGGTCCGTTTGTAAACATGTGGGAGACCTTCTTAACTCAGGAACTGCCGGTTTACCTTGAGCGTGAGTTCGGCATTTCTCGCACTGGTAACTCCATTGCAGGTCTGTCCATGGGTGCATCTGCTGCACTGTCGCTGGCATACAACCACCGAGACCAGTTCGGTCAGGCTCTTGCCTTCTCCGGTTACCTGCACACCACTGCGCCGGGTATGACCACGGCAATTGAGGCTGCTCAGCTGTCGGCTGGCTACAGCTCCTTCGACATGTGGGGTGCGCCTATGTCAGCGGAGCGTGTCCGTAATGATCCGTACCTGAATGTCGAGAAGATGAAGGGGCTGGATCTGGTTATTACCTCGGCAAATGGTGTTCCGGATGAGGTTCGTGACCCGAAGAATCTCTACCGGGTCGTCCCGAAGGCCGGCGGCGTTGCGCTGGAGTCGCTGTCCCGCTTGTCCACCCGCGAGTTTGAGTTGCGTGCTCGTACCTCCGGTCTGGATGCCACGTTTGAATACGAGCAGACCGGTATCCACGATTGGCCGACCTGGGATCGTAACCTCCAGAACTCCAAGGCCCGCATCGAAGGTTTCCTCGGAGCTTAAAACTACAAACTGAACGAAAAAGCCCCTATGTGCAGCAGATAGTCCGCAGCGCGTAGGGGCTTTCACATTCTGGGCTGTCGCTAGCGTGGCAACAAGAGGCAATCCGCCACGGGCACTAGGATGCTATGAGATAGAAACGTCGGTAACTTATCGGCGGCAACACCCCCGGTAGACCTTTCGGAAAGTGGTTGATACGTCTCATGGCATCACAGCCTGAACAAAAGCGGACACATACCCCGACAACGTCGTCAAGCCTTGCCGTTGAACGCCTGCAGCGGATTTTGCTGCCAAAGTTGGGTGAGCCCCGTGATGTCCGCTCGCTCTACTTGGTTGAGCCGGAGACTAATGCCGGTCGTGTGCAAGCACATTCCCGCACCTCAGCCACTATTCCGGCGGGTGATGAAGTTAGTTTTGAAACCTACTTCAATGCTTTTCCGGCCAGCTACTGGCGCCGGTGGACGAATCTGGACAATGTTGTCCTGCGCCTAGAGCTGTCTGGTACTGCGCGTGTGGACATTTACCGTTCGAAGATTGACGGTGCACGCATCGCCGTGACCGGCGAAGTTGTCGGTGATCTGGGTGCGGCGGCCGAAGGTGTAGAAGCCAAGGTGGACGGCAAGGATGTGCACGTCTGCGAAATTCCAGTACCGCTGACGCAATTTGAAGACGGCGGCTGGATTTGGTTCGACCTCACCTGTGAGACGGACGTGGTAATCCACTCCGCAGGTTGGTACTCCGATATCGAGGCGCCGAGCCAGACGTACCCGGACGGCACGGAGCACCCGGCGCCGGAGGGGCGCGTCACTATCGGTATCCCGACGTTCAATCGCCCGACCGACGCAGTTGCTGCTCTTGAGGCGCTGTCCTCGGATCCTGAGGTCGATGCCATCATCGATGCTGTTTTGATGCCTGATCAGGGCACTAAGCACCCGGCAGATGAGCCGGGCTTCGATGCTGTCGCCGAGCACTTTGGTGACCGCCTGCGTATCTTCCCGCAGGGAAATCTCGGTGGTTCCGGCGGGTACTCCCGCATTATGTATGAGGCCCTGGGCGGTCCGGATTCGGATTCGAAGCGTGCGACCGATAGTCCGTTCATTCTCTACATGGATGACGACATCGCCATCGAACCGGATTCCATTCTGCGTGCGGTTGCTGTCGGCCGGTTCGCGAAGTCCCCGATGCTGGTCGGCGGTCAGATGCTGAACCTGCAGGAGCGCAGCCACTTGCACTCGATGGGTGAAGTTATCGGCCGCCACGACTTCATGTGGACTTCCGCTCCGCACGTCCACTATGACCACGACTTTTATGCGCACCCGCTGCGCGATCGCGGGGAGCATGGCACCAACGCAACCGGTGAGGTTGTTGATTCGAAGGACCTTCACCGTCGCATCGATGTTGAGTTCAACGGCTGGTGGATGTGCTTGATTCCGCGCGTCGCTGCTGAGACGATCGGTCAGCCGCTGCCACTGTTTATTAAGTGGGACGATGCCGAATACGGTTTGCGCGCAGGCAAGGCAGGCTTTCCGACGGCCACGTGGCCGGGCGTCGCAATTTGGCATATGGCCTGGTCGGACAAGGACGACGCCATTGACTGGCAGGCGTACTTCCACCTGCGCAACCGCTTGATTGTCGCGGCTCTTCAGCACGAGGGCAATGCTGCCGGTATCGTGCGTTCCATGCGCAAGGCCACATTCAAGCACCTCCTGTGCCTGGAGTACTCCACTGTTGCCATCCAAAACGAAGCCATGAAGGACTTCCTGGCAGGTCCGGAGCATCTGTTCGACATTCTCGAATCTTCGCTGCCGCGCATCAATGCCCTGCGCAAGAGCTTCCCCGACGCGGTTGTGCTGCCGAGTGCAGGCGATCTGCCAAAGCCCTCCGGTATTCCGGGGATTCCGACAAAGGATGTCGGTGGTCGCCTGGGCAAGCTGAAGAAGGTCGGTTGGCTGGCCAAGGGCTTGCTTCACAGCGTGCGCCCGGAAAACTCCGAGCACCATGCGGTGCCGCAGGCAAACCTGGCGCCGCTGGAGGCTCGTTGGTTCTCCCTGTCGCGTCTGGATGGCGCAACGGTCACCACCGCTGACGGCCGTGGCGTGGTGTATCGCCAGCGTGACCGCGACAAGGCCAAGGCTCTGCTGGAAGAATCCTGGGAGCTGCAAAAGCAGGTTGACGAGCGGTTCGAGCAAATGCAGGCACGCTACCGCGCAGCCTATGACGATCTGACCAGTAGGAAGGCCTGGGCGAATGTCTTCGAAAATTAAAGGCGATCCGTTCGGTGAGTCCGACGTTCTCGTTAATATTCAGCACACGCTTAACGACGTCCCGGGTGTGCTGCCCACCGCGCGTGCCATGAGCTATTTCGGTGAGCACGCCCTTGGGTGGATGGGGCTCGCTGCCCTCGGGGCGGCGGTGGATAAGGAGCGATGCATTGGCTGGGCAAAGGTCGGTGTGGCCGCCTTTACCTCGCATGCGGCATCGGTGGTGCTTAAGCGCATTGTCCGTCGCCCGCGTCCCCATGATCGTCGTATAGCAATCGGCGTTGGTACGCCGAGCAAGCTGAGTTTCCCGTCCTCGCACGCGACGTCGACGACGGCGGCGCTGGTGGGGATTGCAAAGTTGGGTTACCCGGCAGCCCCGGCTGTGGGTGTGCCGGCAATCATGCTCTCCCGCCTGGTGCTGGGAGTTCATTACCCAACCGATGTCGCTCTCGGAGCAGCGCTGGGTACAGCCACTGCTCTTGCGGTGGACAAGATAGGTGATAAGGTCATCGAGCCGAAAAAGGCGCAGCATAACCAGGGTGGACAGCCCTCCATTGCGGAAAGGAATGCACAGTGACACAGGCGGAGAACGACAACTTGGCCAATGTGTCGGCCAACCAGCTGCGAGCTTCTCAATCAAGGATTGGGTCCGAGCCGCACACTTCCGGTATCGATGAGCCTGCGCACCCGCAGGGGCATCCGCCGAAGAATCTGCTGGACGGCATGATCAAGGCGCTTCGCCCGAAGCAGTGGGTGAAGAACGTCCTGGTCATTGCGGCTCCACTGGCAGCCGGCAACGAGATCATGGACTCGGGACGTTCGATCGGCACGCTGACCGTCGACATCCTGGTGGCGTTTGTGGCCTTCTGTTTGGCAGCATCGTCGATTTACCTGATTAATGATGCCCGCGATGTCGAGGCTGATCGTGCGCACCCAACCAAGCGCTTCCGCCCAATTGCCGCTGGCGTACTGCCGGTGAGCATGGCGTACATTATGGCGGTCGCGCTGATTATTGGTTCGATTGCGGTGTCCTGGTTTGCCTCTGAGGGGCCGGGGCTAGCAATTGTTGTGGCTGTATACATTGCGCTGCAGCTCGGTTACTGCTTTGGTCTGAAGCATCAGCCGGTGATTGATATTGCGCTGGTGTCCTCGGGTTTCATGCTGCGTGCAATGGCCGGCGGTGTTGCTGCCAACATCAACCTGTCCCAGTGGTTCTTGCTGGTTGCGGCCTTTGGTTCGCTGTTCATGGCAGCCGGTAAGCGTTACGCTGAGCTGCTGTTGGCGGAGCGCACAGGTAAGAAGATTCGTAAGTCGTTGCAGGGTTACACCGCGACTTACCTGCGCTTTGTGTGGACCCTCGCTGCGACCGCCGTGGTACTGAGCTACGCGCTGTGGGGCTTTGAGATGGGCCGCACGCCGGGCACTTCGTCGACTTCGGCTATTTGGTACGAGATCTCGATGGTTCCATTCACTGTGGCCATCCTGCGCTTCGCAGCCGACGTTGACCGTGGTGATGCAGGAAGCCCGGATGAGATTGCGCTCAAGGACCGTCCGCTGCAGGCACTGGCTGTGCTGTGGCTGCTGTCCATTGCCATCGCTGTCTACGCTGTTCCAGTTCTGGGGTAGTTTCCTGTTCTTTTCCCTTTAAGCGAACTGCGATTTCCGTCGGGTTCTCGTCGGGTTCGGGTGGTAGCTGAAAGCCCATGCACCGAGGGGTGCATGGGCTTTTCTGTACCTCGTTAGTACTTAGGTTGTGTTTGGGGTTCTTGTAGGCGTGTTTTAGGTTTCTCAGTTAGTCCTACGGATCAGCCGGGGGCAGAATTACAATTTTGTAATTCCATGCTGGTAAACATTGTTTCTCCTTGTGGTGGATAGTTTTGGGGAGAAATGTGAGAAATATTACGGAATGATTACGATTTAAACTTGGATGTAGGGAAACGATTGAGTATCGTTACATACTCGAGATTCTTTTGTGGGGTCTCCAGTTGTCGCGTCACAACTGGAAGCAGAAAAGCGAAAGCTCGCGTAAGCGACTGCCTCCGAAAAGTCTGGCGCGGAGGTAAGTCCGAAAGTAAAGAGGAGAACGATGAGCTTTACTGCAGTGAGTCGTAACTTCACGGTGAAGGTCGTAGCTGCCCTTGTGGCTGTTGCAATGGTGTTTGGTGGCATCATGCTCGCATCCGCGAAGGATGCGAGTGCTGATCCAAACCGTGATCGACTGCGTCCAGGCTGTGAGTGGGATCCATACAACTGGTGGGTTCAGTACTGCCAGGTCTTCTCGCCGGCTATGAACCGCAATATTCCGGTTCAGATTAAGGCGGCTACTGGTGGCGGCGATGCGTCCCTGTACATGCTCGACGGTCTGTGGGGCTTTAATAAGGGCGCGTCCGGTTGGATTTGGTCGGGTCACATTGCTCAGACCTTCGCCAATGACAACATCACTCTGGTTGCGCCGGCTGCTGGCGACGGCTCCTTCTATGCCGACTGGAGCGATCCGGCCGTGACTTCCGAAGGGGTCAAGACTCAGAAGTGGGAAACCTTCCTGACTCAGGAGCTGCCGGTCTATCTGCAGCGTGAGTTTGGTGTCAACCCGAACCGCAACGCAATCGCTGGTCTGTCCATGGGTGCGGCTGCGGCGGTTTCTCTGGCGGCCCGCCACCGTGATCAGTTCAAGCAGGTTACTTCGCTGTCCGGTTACTACCAGATGTCCAACCCAGTTGTTGCGACCGGCGCTACTGCAATGGTGGCTAGCACTGGTGTAGTGAATCCGACTGGCATGTGGGGCCTTCCGGTTCCTGCTTCGGAGCAGTGGCGTGCTCATGATCCATCGCTGCAGCTGGACCAGCTCCGGGGGCTGCCGATGTATATTTCCTCCGCCCAGGGTGTTCAGAGCCTGTGGAGTGATCCGGAGGTCTTGAGCCGTCCGGTGCCGCAGCTCCCTGACACTGTCTGGCGTGCCGTAATGGAGTCCGTCTCCCGCGCTTCGACGCAGCGCTTTGAGCAGGACGCTCGCGCTGCCGGCCTCAATGTGCAGTTTGTCTACAGCCCGAACGGTATCCACTCGTGGGAGCTGTGGGGCCGTGATGCCGCGCTTGCTCGCCCGCACATTCTTCGGGCGCTGGGCCTTTAGGTCGATAGTTATTTCAGGGCGCTCTGGCGCGCTGACCTAGCGCTGGTGCTGGATGACTTCTTAAAGGGGCTAGCTTCTTAAGAAGTCTCAATTTTGAAGAAAGACCAATCCTTTTGTTGGGATTGGTCTTTTTTCTGTGTCGAGTCCGGGTTTGGATGCTGAGCGGAAGGTGTGGGTAACGGCCTACAGAGGGGCGCAAAGAGTTGCGCTGTCAAAGCTTGAATTCAGTTCCTTTTGCGTGTGTCTCCACGGTTTTTACCCGTAAGAGGGTAAACATGAGAGTCGAACCTTAAAGTAAAGGGTGAAGCTATTCAGGTAGCTATACCGTTTGTTTCGCAGAACGTGTGTGAGATTCTTCGTGCAGCGGCACGCCGGAGGAGGGGAACCTTCGGATACGTTGCTGGTCACCACGTAATTCTGCGAAGCCGAACGGTAAACGCATAGCTCTAGCGCCGCGTGATGCTATCTGCAGGTGCCTAACCGGCGCCGGTGCAACACTCAACGTCTCAAATAATTTCAACCAGCGACTTTGTAAAGGGAAGCCCTCTTATGCGCGTAACCGCTAGATTCCTCCGTGGTGGCCTCGGCAACAGCCGGAAGTCATCGCGGGCGTTGACCGCACTTTTGGCACTACCGTTGACTCTCGCTCTCGGTGCCCCTGCTGCAGTGGCGGCTCCCGAGCCAGCTCAGCCAGGTCTGCCTAGCTACGAGGAACTTCAGGCCGTTCAGGGGCAGTTGGCTCAATCTGAAGACCTGGGAGACCTTGCTAAGGCCGCTGAAGCAGCGCAAGCTGCTGGTGCGCAGCTACCTGGCCTGGGTATGCCGAAGCCGATGCCAGGGCCGGAGCGTACGCCATTTAAAGTCGATACTCCCGCAGTGGCGAACCTGCCCAGCGGAGTCAGCGTAGACAAGGTCGAGTGGTACACAGATCACCACGTCATTGCGCACATTCGCTCGGCTGCCATGCCGGAGAAGCCAATTCAGGTTGAGATTTTGCTGCCGCGCGATTGGTACCGCGACAAGGAGCGCACATTCCCGAGCGTCTATCACCTTGACGGTATGGCATCGTTTGATGACTACTCCGGTTGGATTCGCGCTACCAATATCGAGCGCTTCTACGAGGACAAGAATGTCCTGGTGGTTATGCCCGCCGGCGGTACATCGTCCTTCTACTCTGACTGGGATCAGCCGGATAACGGTCAGAACTACAAGTGGGAGAGCTTCATTACTAAGGAGCTCGTGCCGGTTATCACCAACGGCTTCCGCGGCAACGATGAACGCGGCATTATCGGTATCTCCATGGGAGCTACCGGTGCTTACAACGTTGCAGCACACTCTCCGGAGCTGTGGAAGTTTGCCGGTAGCCTCTCTGGTTACCTGGATATGACTTCGCCGGGCATGCCGCAGGCAATCTCTCTGGCGATGAAGAACACCGGTGGCTATGACGCGACGAAGATGTGGGGCCCGCTCGGTTCGCAGCGTTGGAAGGACAATGATCCGAAGCTGAACATCGACAAGCTCAAGGGCATGTCGCTGTACATCTCGGCGGGTAACGGCAACACCGGTGAGTGGGACGTGCCGTCGCAGATCGATCCGACGAAGCCGGACAATCCGACCGGTTACGCATTGGAAGTGCTTTCCCGCATGACCAGTGAGACCTTCATCCGAAATGCTCGCGAAAAGGGCGTCGAGCCGGTTGTGAACTTCCGGAGCTCGGGTACTCACACCTGGCCGTACTGGCAATTCGAGGTCAGTCAGGCCTGGCCAACGCTGGCCGATGCACTGCAGTTGCCGGAGTCCGATCGTGGCGCTGTCTGCCGCGTAGGTGGCGAGATTGAGAAGGCCGTTGCATCTCTGCCGGGAATTGGCACCTGCCTGTCGGATGAGTATGGTGTCGCCAAGAATGGCGTGGCTCAGGACTTTACCGGCGGTACCGCCTACTGGCACCCGGATTCCGGGGCACATGTGGTCTGGGGGCGCATCGGTTCGCGTTACAACGAGCTCGGTGGTCCGTCCTCGCCGCTCGGCTACCCAGTGACCAACGAACTGGCTACGCCGGATGGCTCGGGACTCTTCGTTCACTTCGAAAAGGGTTCGATTTACTGGACTCCGGAAGGCGGAGCCCACGAAGTCACCGGCGACATTATGAACGTCTGGGGCAAGGCCGGCTTCGAGACCGGTCCGCTGGGCTACCCAGTCGCCAACCACCGCGATATTCCGGGCGGTGTCGCCCAGGACTTCCAGGGTGGCACCATCGTCAAGATCGGCGGCGAAGAACCTCGCATCGTGCGTGGTGAAATCGGCCGTGTCTACAAGGAGCTCGGTGGCGCTGAGTCCGATCTGGGTCTGCCTGTCGACGGCGACGAGGTCAAGCTCGCCCGCGGCGCTTTCCAGCGCTTCGAACACGGTGCCATTTACTGGACTCCGGAAACTGGTGCACAGCCGGTGCGCTCCAACGACATCACTGACCACTGGGGCAGCACTGGCTACGAAAATGGCCCGTTCGGCTACCCGGTCGGCCCACTGCAGCCAGTCAAGGCCGGCGGTCTTGAGCAGCAGTTCGAGGGTGGCTGGATTCGTCAGCTCAACGGCAAGATTGTCGAAGAGCGCAATAAGCCAGAAGCGCCGGCCCCAGCCGCCGACAACGGTGATGACAAGTAAGCCAACCAAAGCAGGGCACTGAATAAGGGATAGACAAATGTCCATGAACAAGTCCTTCCGGACACTGGCTACAACCACAGCTGTTGCGCTGCTGACCTTCGGAGTGGCCGCCTGTGGCAGTTCCACAGTGGAATCTTCGGAGGTCACCTCGTCGACGACTACGAAGACCTCCACGACGTCGTCAAGCACGAAGACTTCTGCGCCGAAGTCGAGCGAAAAGTCTGCGCCGGAGATCACAGATCCCCAAGCTAAGCGCGTGGACGAAGCGCCCGATGGGCAGATGAAGCTCAGCGAGGCGGACGATTCATACCTCGGAGCGCTGGAAAAAGCGGGAATCGATGTTGATGGGGTGGAGGATCAGCTCATCGGCACAGGTCGCGCGGCATGCGCGGACGCACCGGAGGAGGAGCGTGAAGTCATCGCGCTGGCGATTGCCGGGCAGCTGGTCGCCCAGGGGCGCTCACAGGAAAGCGCCGAAGAAGTGGCGAAGACTATTGCAAGCTCCGCTAAAAAGGCGTATTGCTAGCACTCATGCGTAAAGTGCTGACAATTCTGGCGGTCATTGTGCTGGTGGCCGCTATTGGCTTCGGCGTAGTGCAATGGCTTAACGACGACCAAGGCGGTCAAACCCCACCGACCCCCGGTGACGATGGCGGGGTTCTGGCCGAACAACCCGAGTGGTGCCCGGCGGTAGAAGTTATCGCCGTGCCCGGAACTGCGGAATCGCGTGCTGACGATGATCCGATGGCCCCGACCGCGAACCCGCATTCGCTGCTGCTTGGCCTGACGAACTCGATCTCAGGGTCCTACTCGGAGGGTGATGTCAAGGTCTGGACTACGCCGTACCCGGCACAGATCAAGACGCATCAGCTGCCCGACCAACTCACTTACGATGATTCGCAGGCAGTCGGGCGCGATGTCACCGCTAAGGAAATGGCTGACTTGCACGGGCAGTGTCCACTGACGGACTTCGTCCTGATGGGCTTCTCCCAGGGTGCCGCTATTGCAGGTGATTTGGCCTCTGACATCGGCAATGGCCGCGGTGTCGTTCCGGCCGAGCGCATTGCGGGCGTGGCTCTGTTGGGCGACCCGCGGCGTGACCCCAATCAGGGCGTGAACCAGGGCGTTCCGCTGGCTGGTGTGGGCGTCGAGCTGTCATTGCAGCCGCTTGGCGGCATTGTGCAGGCTGTGGTTCCGGGCGCGACGATGCGCGGTCCACGAGACGGCTTTGGTCCTCTTAATGACAAGGTCCAGAATGTCTGCGTGCCATCGGACTCCTTCTGTGATGTGCCTCCGGGAGTGGCCGATGCGATTGCACGAGCGCAGGAGATGATTACCGGCGCGGGTGCGCACGCGACCTACGCCACGAATGATGTGGCAATTCCGGGGACGACTCCGCTGGCCTGGACTGAGGGTTGGGCTCGCGAACTGATTGAGCAATCGCTGGCGCGGTAGAGGCAGCTCGAAATGTGCGAGACGCCCCCGACGGGGACTTGCTGTTAGAATCTTGCTCAAGAACTGGTGTTTAATGTTTCAAAACAACAGGTTCGCTAAAGTTTCGAAAGAAATTGACAAAAATTGCAGGAAGCAGTCTGACAGAACCGGTTATTATCGCCCAAGGAACTGCTGTTCATGACCGGATAATCTAGTCGAAAAGGTAGGGTGCAATGACGAATCCGACAAACCCATATGGAGATTTCGACGAAGACGGTATGCCGAGGTCCCGGGGAAAGTTCGCTGACAGCTCGGGTGCTTACAGCTCCGGTATGCCGTACTCGGATCCGTACCCACCGCAGCAGCCGAACATGGGGCAGGGGTATCAGGACCCGAGCCAGCACAATTTCCACAACGGGTACTCGAACCCGTATCAGAGTGGTTACCCAAACCAGCAGGCGCCGGCGTATTCCGCTGGCTTCGGTGGCCCAAACCCGCACCAGGGCTACGGAGGCGCAGGTGCTCCTGTCTCGGATAAGTCCAAGATTGCAGCGGCTCTGCTTGCCTTCTTCCTGGGTACCCTCGGTGTTCACAACTTCTACCTGGGGCACAACTCGCGTGGTGCTATTCAACTAGCACTGACGGTATTCGGCTGGATTACGGCTATCCTTCTGGTCGGATTCTTCCTAATCATTGGCGTCAGCATTTGGGCATTTATCGAGTTCATTTTGATTCTCGTCGGTAGCGGCTCCTACGCCTATGACGCTAATGGGCGCCGCCTGCAATCGTAGGAGCCTCGTCCGAAGCCGCTAGTTCCTGAACCCGTGCACCGGGGCGGGGATGTAGCCGCCACGGGCAATGAACTCGGCATTGCCCTTGGCATTGACATCAATGACCGGCGCATATCCGAGCAGACCACCGAAGTTCACCTCATCGCCCGGCTTGGTACCCGGCACCGGAATGAGGCGGGCTGCGGTGGTTTTGTGGTTCATCACACCGATGGCGGCCTCGTCGGCAATCATGCCGGAAATCGTGGTCGCAGGCGTGTCCCCCGGAATCGCAATCATGTCGAAGCCCACCGAGCAGATAGAGGTCATCGCCTCCAGCTTGTCCATGCTGATCGACCCCGCGCGAACAGCATCAATCATGCCCTTGTCCTCAGAGACCGGGATGAACGACCCGGACAGTCCACCGACGCGTGAACAAGCCATCAGGCCGCCTTTCTTGACGGCGTCGTTAAGCAGCGCGAGCGCGGCAGTGGTGCCGTGCGTGCCGACCTGCTCCAATCCCATGTGTTCGAGGATGTGAGCGACGGAGTCACCCATCTCAGCGGTCGGCGCGAGCGAGAGATCCACGATGCCAAAAGGCACGCCCAGGCGCTCCGACGCCATCGTGCCGACCAGCTGACCCGTACGTGTGATCTTGAACGCCGCCTTCTTAATCTCCTCGGCGACTTCGTTGAAGCTGGCGCCCTGCAGATCGCCGAGCGCGCGATCGACCACCCCCGGACCCGAAACGCCGACGGACACGACACAATCGGGCTCCCCGACGCCGTGGAACGCGCCGGCCATGAACGGATTGTCGCCCACCGCATTGGCGAAAACCACCAGCTTTGCGCAGGCAATCGAGCTGCGGTCAGCGGTTTGCGCCGCGGCTTCCTTTACTACCTCGCCCATGCGACGCACTGCATCCATGTTGATGCCCGCGCGTGACGACGCTACGTTGACCGAGCTGCACACCAATTCGGTCTCGCTCAGAGCGTGGGGAATGGAGTCGATGAGCCGCTTCTCGCTGGTCGTCGCACCCTTTTCGACGAGCGCCGAGTAGCCGCCGAGGAAGTTCACGCCAGAATCGCGGGCGGCGCGGTCGAGGGCCTTGGCCACCACGGTGGGATCGCCTTCGCAACCGGCCGTGATGAGGGAAACCGGTGTGACGGAGATGCGCTTATTGACAATCGGAATGCCCAGCTCCGCCTCGATACCCTCACAGACCTCCACGAGGCGAGCGGCCTGCGTGGTCACGCGGTCATACACCGCCTGTGCGGTGGCTTCCATTTCAGAGCGAGAGCACTCGAGCAGGGAAATTCCCATAGTGACCGTCCGGATATCCAGACGGTACTTCTCGATCATGTCAATGGTGTCGAGGAACTTAGATTGCGCGAAGTTGAAATCCATCCTGGTCGCGCCCTTTAAATCTCGTTGACGGCGTTGAACAGCGCCTCAGACTGGATTCGAATGACAAGCCCCTCCCGCTTGCCGACGGAATCCATGTAACCCTGCAGCGTGCTGATGGGGGTGGCCTTCTCGTTGAACTCCACCCGCAGGATCATGGTGAACCATTTATCCATGAGGGTCTGGGAAACATCGACGATGTTGACGTCCTGCTCCGCCAGAGCAGTGGTGACGGCGGCGATGATGCCGGTGTGATCCTCGCCGGTGACGGTAATGATGGCAAACATGGCCTCAATTTTAGCCGGTGGGGAGGTGGGGAAAATCTGTGGATGGCGGTTGTGCTGGTGGCGAGTTTGTGGCGAAGCATGTTCAGAGCCACCCAAAAAACACTTCACGACACCTATGTCACCTCGTGCCATCTGTGGAGGCGGCATGAGGTGACATAGGTGTC
>NZ_KV796550.1:65063-109549 GCF_001809225.1 Corynebacterium sp. HMSC077G07
CGGCATGAGGTGACATAGGTGTCGTGAAGTGGGGAGGAGGGGGAGGGGCGTGGGCGTGAGCGTGGGCTGTGCCAGAGCGAGGGGCAGCCCTACGGAGCCAGCCCTATCGGACGTCGACGAACTCCTTGACAATCCACTTGCGCAGGGCGAGCAGAATCAAGCCCAGGACAACCGAGGCGATACCCAGGGTGATGAAGAAGGTGTTCTCAGCAGCGGCATCCTCATAGTTGTAGAAGCCGGCCAGGGTGCCTGCCAGCGAAGTACCCATAGCGACTGCCATCAGCCAGACGGCCATCATGCGCGACGGGAATGCTGCCGGAGCGACCTTGGTAGCAAGGGCGTTGCCGACCGGGCTCAGCATGAGCTCACCCATGGTGAACAGGAAGAGAATCCAGATAATCGCATACAGCGGAGTGGAGTTCTCACCGCCACCGGAGAATGGGATGAAGAAGAACAGCGAGATACCGATGATGATGTTGGCGACACCGAACTTCACTGGGGTGGACCACTGGCGGTCACCAAGCTTGGACCAGGCGGCTGCAAAGACCATCGAGAAGGCGATGATGAAGATCGGGTTGATCGAGTTAATCCAGGCCGGGGACATTTCCCAACCGAAGATCTCGCGGTCGAGGCGGATGTCCGAGTAGATGGCCAGCACCGTGAACTGCTGCTGGAAGATACCGAAGAACAGCACGCCTGAGACGAACATCGGGATGAAACCGACCAGGCGAGTCTTCTCCGATTTCGTCGTAAGTGGCGAGGAGTACATCTGCCACCACAGCACCACAGCGGCGATCAGTGCAATCACTGTGACCACAGTGGAAAGAGTCGTGACCGGAACAATTCCGGTGGAAACCAGCGTAACCGAGACAACAGTGATGACCACTGCAATGCCAATCCATACCGGGTACTGCTTCTTCGGCAGTGGGTTCGGAATCTCATGGCCGGCCTCGGCGATGGTGGACTTGCGCATCAGGATGTACTGAATCAGACCGGCAGCCATACCGATAGCGGCCAGGCCGAAGCCCCAGTGGAAGCCCTTCATTCCCCAGATCCAGCCGGTGAGCAGTGGGCCGAACAGGGCACCGATATTGACGCCCATGTAGAAGATGGAGAAGCCGGCGTCACGACGCGGGTCGTCCTTGGCGTAGAGCTGACCCAGCACGACCTGTGCGTTGGTCTTCACGCCGCCGGAGCCGATTGCGATGGAGACAAGGCCAATAGCCAGGCCAATCACGCCGGGGATGAATGCCAAGGAGATGTGGCCAAACATGACCAGGATGGCGGAGTAGAACAGTGTCCGCTCCGAGCCAAGGATACGGTCGGCAACCAGAGAGGCAACGAGTGCGGCCATGTAGACAAGACCGCCGTAAGCACCGACGATGGAGGTAGCAGCACCCTTGTCCAGGCCGAGACCGCCCTGAGTGGTCTCGTAGTACATGTAGAAAGCCAGGATGGCCTGCATGCCGTAGAAGCTGAAGCGCTCCCACATTTCGATGCCGAAGAGGTTGGCGAGACCCCACGGTTGGCCCATGAACGTGCGTTCTTCGCTGGACCCTGCGGGGTTGTGAGTTCGTTGGGTCTCAGCAGTTGGTTGATTGCCGAGAGCCTCGTCTGAAGATTTGTCCATTCTTCAATTATCGAGGCGGAGTGCAAAAATTAAAAACCAGATTTAGTCAGTGAACTAAACCGAAGGGTTAGGGACGGGTCCGAAGGCTTAGTCCAGAGACTTACGAGCAACCGCATTCGACGCTGCTCGCCAACCCAGCAGCAGCAAGGCGCTCATGACTGAGGCAACCAGAATGAAGGACCAGTGCGGGACTGCCGAATTGCGGGTGGCCCACACAGCTAGGCCGACGACGACAGTGCCGAGCCACACAATTGCGCCTGAACTCACTGCACGCGGGTTCGGCTCGTTCTTAATCAGCGCGGTGCCCAGGAGGACACCGAATGCGAACGGCCACCAGGTATCGAGGATATTGATGAAGGTAAAAGGATCCTCGGGAGTGTTGTGAGCCAGACGTGCCAACACGGCGAAAATAAAGATGGCGAGGATGTCAATCAAGAACGTCGATACGCGTGTGTTCATGCTTCTTAGTCTAGCGACCCCTCAGATTGGTGGGTGACCAGCGACCAGCGGCGAGGAAGCCATTAGCGGTCAGCGACTGGCTGATGCTCGGGCTGATCCTTGTGGTCGAAGCCGAGGGCGTAGATAATCCAGCCCACAATTGCCACCAGGACGAAGGAAACGATGCGGTAGACCAGCACCGCTGCAAAGGCCTCGGCGCCGGTGGTGCCGCCTGCGATGAGAGCCGCGGTCAAAGCGGCCTCGACAGTGCCGATGCCGCCCGGTGTGGCCTGGATGAAACCCGCGAGCTTGCCGGTTACGAAGGCCAGCAGCACCTTCGTAGCGGAGATGTCATCGACACCAACGGCCCGGATGGCGGCGTAGAGACAGACAATTTCCGCCACCCAGTTGATAAAGGACCAGGTGAAGGAAAGAGCTAAAGTTTGCACGGGCAACTTCACGCTGGTCAGCTGTTTGACGGACTCTTCAAGTCGGTCGACATCGGTGTCCGCGGGCTTCTTTCGAATCTTGTTAAAGACACGCAGACACCACGCGCCTGTCTTGTTGAGAAAAGCCGGGTTCTGCGAAATCCGCCACAGCAAAATGGTGGCTAGTAAAACCGCAATTGCCATAGCGATGAGCACTGCGGTCGTGCCACCCTGTCCGACGAAGAAGAGGCTGCCAAGCCCCAGAAATGCCAGACCTAAAAACGACAACGCGCCCGAAAAAAGCACGAACCAGCTGACAAGGACCGCGGATGCGCCCCACTGCATCATGCGCTTAATCTGCAGCGCCGTGGAGAATACGGCACCACCGGGAACGGTGACCGCCCACGCGTTGGATGCGAGGGTTAGCGCATTGGTGCTACGGCGAGTGGCTGCTTTTACGCCTCCAGCTCGCAACAGCAGACGCATCACTTCCGCCATCGCGTAGAGCGAAAAAGCCACGGAAAAAATGGCGATGAACAGCCACTTAGCATCGACATCCGCAAGGATTTGGAGCCCCTGGACGACGCTGTCCCAGTTTCTTACCGTCAGGACGATACCGGCAATCACGAGGGCCACGAGGATTATCGATCGTAGCCAGCTCGAATTGCCGGTTTTGAGGACTTTTTTAAGTCGTGACATAAATAAGAAGCCTGTTCGTCTTCCTGTTCGTCTCCCTAGACGTCGCCGCGGTGGTCTCCCTAGTCGTCGTTCTTGCCGTCGCGCTCCTTGAGCAACGACGTGAGCGGACGGAACGGCTGCAGCCACGCACCGCCATCAGGCAGGCGGTCGAGATCGATACGCGGTAGCGGCTCGCGGAAGACGCCCTTGATTTCCTCCAGGTCAACGAAGCGAATCGCATCGGAGGCCAGCGCCCAGGAAGCGTGCTCGTGAAAACCGATGACGGTTACCCGAATCCCCTCGGATGCGAGCTTTTCCAACAGCTCCTGGAAATTCTGGCCATCGGCGGACGCAACGACGACACTGCGCAACACGCCTTCGTCGTAACGCCGTTGGATGTGCGCAATCATGTCGGGGTCAACGTCGGTGTCCTCTTCGATCTTCGGCTTTGCGAAGACCGCGAAACCGACATTGCGCAGAGCCTCGACCCAGGGGCGGACAATCTCCGCTGAGCCCGGGTTGACGTTGGTGAACACCGTGGCCTCGGGGAGGACGTCGGAACCGATTTTGTGGGATACGCGCTCGGCTTCGTCGATAAGCCATTTGCCCACGGCGTCGAAGCGCGGGCGGTGTGCGGCGGTCGGGCGGGATCCCAAAATGGCGCCGAGCCCCATGTCCAAGTTCGGGGCGTCCCACACGAGTAGTGCGGTCGGGTGCGTCTCAGTGGTGTTGTAGCTGGCAGAGGTGTTTTGGGTAGTGCTCATGTTCCTATGCCTCTTTCTTGCGCCAGATGAACTCGTGGATGTCGTGGTCGAGGTTCAGGCCGCGGGCTTCGAACTTGGTCGTCGGTCGGTCGAGAAGCATGGGGGATTCCGGCCAGGGCCAGGCGATAGGCTCGAGCGTCGGCTCGACCTCGCGGAGCTCCTCGATCCACTCTGCGTAGTCCGCATGGTCGGTGGCGGCGTGGAAAATGCCGCCGGGCTTCAGACGCGAAGAAATCAGGCGCAACGTGCCAGACTGCACAATGCGGCGCTTGTGGTGGCGTGCCTTCGGCCACGGGTCCGGGAAGAACAGGCGCACGCCGGCCAGCGACTCCGGCTCGATCATGCGCTGCAAAACCTCGACGCCGTCGCCGCGGACCATGCGGATGTTCGACACCTCATTGCGCACGGTGGCGGAGAGTAGTTTCGCCAGGCCAGGGCGGTAAAGCTCAACGGCGATGATGTTGTGGTCCGGTTCCTGCGGAGCCATTGCCACGGTGGACGTGCCGGTGCCGCAGCCAATCTCGACGATGGTCGGTCCCTTGCGACCGAACCATTCCTCCACGTCAATGACTTCGTCGGAGAGGACCTTGCCGTACGTGTCCCAGTTGTCTTCCCAGATCTTTTCCTGGTTGGGAGTCAAAGTGCCACGGCGGAAGGACAGATTGCCGATGCGCGGGTAGTCAAGACCATCGTCGAATTGGGTCTTTTCCGGACGACCTGCAGGCAATTCGCCCTTTTTCGGCTGGCGCTCATGCGGTTGTTCCGCCTGCTCGTCTGCGCGAGTTGGCAATGGTTCGGATTCCTGCGAAACCGCAGGCTGTTCGATATTTTCAGAAAAATCAGAAGTAGTCACGTTCCCTATTGTCCACGACATCGGCCAACTATCCAATCATTGCCCCTAGGATTTTTGTTGTTGTCCTGGCGGTTTCACGCCGGTTGACGATGCCGCGTCGTCCTGAATAGGCGGCACGGCGGGGAAAGTTGTTTTGTCGACTTGCCGAATCCGCGGTCCGCTGTAGGCTGAACGCGAAGCCGCGCTTATTCGTTTGTTGAAGCGGTGCTTGGGGTCTGCCTAGCGCAGCGTTTCAGGGCGCGGAATCTGGCTCACGGGCCGTATGGGGGTTACGCAGGTTTTAACTAAACCACGCAGGGGATTTATGGGAGGGGACTAGGCCGGATGGACCTTATTTCCGCAACCGATGTCACGGAAACAACACAGCCGTCAACGGGATCTACATCGTCGTCGTTGCGCGCTGCCGTGGTGGACTGGCTGTCATCACGGCAGGCCGCGCACTCGGACACCGCTAACACGAGCGGCGCGGAGGTGTGCGTCGCCAAGGCGCTTGAGCGCGAGAAACGGCCACCGATAATCTGCGCACGATTGCGCAGGGGCGTGCGTGAAACCGCTGTGCGCGAGGCATTTTCGCAATGTCACGCGGAGCTGGCCGACAAGCTGTCCGCCCCTGTCGCGCTGGTCATCGAGCAACAACCGATTCGCCATTCGCTTGCCGACGAGTATTGCGACATCACCACAAACGAGACAGCTGAACACACCTTTTTGTTCAGTTCCGCGTTGCGGAAGATTGCTGAACGCTACGGTGCGGAAGGCGGATCACGCAATGATGACGGGCTACTCGCAGTGCAGTTGACTGAGATCGCGGCAGCCTTTCCCGCGGCTAGAGACAGCCTGGAGGAGTTGCTATGGCAACACCGGACGTAGTTGAGCCACGCCCGGTCTCGGCGGAGGGGTCTGAGCAGCCACCGCTCCTTGTCACCAAAGCCGGGGACGCGGCGGACCGCGCGGACTTCTCGCAGATCGTTGACACTGCGACGCCGCCACGTCGGCTGGAGTTTGTGGATAAACGCAGCGCCGTCGTGCTCTATGTTGCAGACAGCGAGGTGCAGCCCACGCGGGAGTGCGTCAGCACGGTTGCAGCAATTAGCCAGGCCACCGGCCGCGTTGCAGTTGGTCTGATTGGCAATGGTGAGTATGCCGAGGCCTGGCGTCAGGAAATCGACAGCACAATCCCGATGGGTGCGCTGGACGAGAGGATGGCCAGAACCCTGGTTCTGCTGGCAGAAGGCCCGCCCAGAAACTCGGGGGAAACACTGAGTGCGCGCCGGGCTCGAAACGTGCGAGCTCAGCTGGCGCAGGAGCGATCGCGCGGAGCCGGGGCGGCGGCGCGATTGCAGCGGAAGATGCAGTTGGCAGCTGAGAGTGCAGTGCGGGATGCGCTCCAGGAAGTGGCTGACGGCCCCGCGGGTGACCAAGCGGAACTTCAGGGCCGTGCCGAAATTGCAGCGACGCGGCTGCAGCAGCGGGGTGGCGACGAATTGGGTCTTCGTGTGGAAGTCTCAGTGCCCGCTCCAGCAAGCCCAGCTCGCCCCAGTTATGCCATGGACGCTCTGGTGGCGGTGGCATCGCTTGGCGTGGCGGTCGGCGCAGTGCGGATCGTCCACGGATTGCTGATGTGGATTGGGGTGCCGACGCTTGCGGCGCAGCTGGTCGCACTTGCAATAGGCCTCGGTGTTGCGGTGGCGGCGATGGGTGCAACGATTCGTCGTAACGCACGCCAACGCACCGCGCAGTGGCGGGCAAATTATCTTGCCCATCTGCGGCGAAAATGGACACAGTCCGTGGAGATGACGGTGCGCGAAGCCATTGGTGCGCGGGGTCCGGGATGGCGAATAGAGCAGCTGGCGGAGTACACCGGAACGCCTGCACGATAGCTGTGACAGCGAAGAGAAATAGGGGGATATCACGATGGATGAGTTTTCTTTACTGCAGTACTTTTCCGATCAACCCGCGTCCGATGGCGGGGTGGAGGCGCGTTCGCCCGCTACGCCGTGTGGTTTGGAGGCGGCGACACCGATTGATGGGCAGTCGGTGGACGTTGGTGGCGCCGGGCTGGTTGTGGAGGTCGATGGGCAGCTCTACGACCTCGGCGACGACGAGGGGTCAATTACGCTTGCCGACGATTCCGGGTTGTCAATCTATTCAGATCTGGACGGTGACGGCACGGTGGATCACGTTACGACGGTCCGTTTTGACGGCACTTGGGAGTCTTGGAGCAGTGATGATGTGAGGGCTGCTGACGCGATGGGCGAAGCAGCAGTGGAACCGGCATCAGCCGCGGGGAAGTGGGATGCGTACTCATGGGAGCAATCCGCTCGGGGCAGCTGGGACTAACGACTTTGGAACCACGGTGCGCGGGGGTACCCGTGTCTCGGTTGCTTACAAATGGGGGTAACTGCACCCAAAGGGTTAATGGTTGTAAATTTATGTGGTGAGGCTGGCCTTATTCACTGGTTATGGCCGTAAATGAACAGGTCGCAAGAATGGGGCGAGGAAAATTATTTGTTGTAAAGCTGTGATGTAACGGCTTGCAAATGCGGGAACAAGCCGATTGTCGATGTGGGGCCCGGCAACTTTCGGTATCCCCCGGTAGCCTTAAATTAAGACGCGAATCAATGAGTCAGGAGAACTGATGTCCGCACCTTCTATTCCTGGTCTCGAGGGCCAGGCCCCGACCGAGAACGCCGAACTGCTGCGCTGGATTGCTGAGGTCGTAGAACTGACCCAGCCAGACAAGGTTGTCTTTGCTGATGGCTCGGAAGAAGAGTGGAACCGCCTTACCCAGGACCTGGTTGATAAGGGAACTCTTATCAAGCTGAATGAGGAAAAGCGCCCGAACTCTTTCCTTGCCCGCTCTAACCCGAAGGACGTTGCTCGTGTGGAGTCCCGCACGTTCATCGCTTCTGAAAAGGAAGAGGACGCTGGCCCGACCAACAACTGGGCGGATCCGGTCGAGCTGAAGAAGGAAATGACCGAGCACTACCGCGGTTCCATGAAGGGCCGCACCATGTTCGTCGTTCCGTTCTGCATGGGTCCGATCACCGACCCGGAGCCGAAGCTGGGTGTTCAGCTGACCGACTCGGAATACGTGGTTCTCTCTATGCGAATCATGACCCGCATGGGTCAGGATGCCCTGGACAAGATTGGCCCGGACGGAGACTTCGTCCACGCTCTGCACTCCGTTGGCGCTCCGCTGGAGGAGGGCCAGGAGGACGTTGCATGGCCGTGCAACGATGAGAAGTACATCACCCAGTTCCCGGAGACCAAGGAGATTTGGTCCTACGGTTCCGGCTACGGCGGAAACGCCATCCTGGCCAAGAAGTGCTACGCACTGCGTATCGCTTCGGTCATGGCCAAGGAAGAGGGCTGGATGGCTGAGCACATGCTCATCCTGAAGCTCACTAATCCGGAGGGCAAGGCCTACCACATCGCCGCTGCATTCCCGTCTGCATGTGGTAAGACCAACCTGGCTATGCTGACTCCGACCATCGAGGGCTGGAAGGCCGAGGTCGTCGGCGACGACATTGCATGGCTGAAGTTCGGTGAGGACGGTCGCCTGTACGCTGTTAATCCGGAGAACGGCTTCTTCGGTGTTGCGCCGGGCACCAACTACTCCTCCAACCCGAACGCCATGAAGACCATGGAGGCCGGTAACACCCTGTTCACCAACGTCGCACTGACCGACGATGGTGACGTCTGGTGGGAAGGCATGGAAGGCAAGCCGGATCACCTCATTGACTGGAAGGGCAATGACTGGACTCCGGATTCCGACGAGCTGTCCTCGCACCCGAACTCCCGTTACTGCACCCCGATTTCGCAGTGCCCGGTCGCCGCACCGGAGTACGACGACCCGCAGGGTGTCCCGATCGACGCCATCCTGTTCGGTGGCCGCCGCCCGGACACTGTGCCGCTGGTAACCCAGGCACTGTCCTGGAACCACGCAACCTTCATCGGTGCAACCCTGGCTTCCGGCCAGACCGCTGCTTCCGCTGAGGCCAAGGTCGGCTCCCTGCGTCACGACCCGATGGCAATGCTGCCGTTCATTGGCTACAACGTCGGTGACTACCTGCAGCACTGGATCGACATGGGCGCCAAGGGCGGCGACAAGATGCCAGAGGTCTTCCTGGTCAACTGGTTCCGCCGTGGCGAAGACGGCCGCTTCCTGTGGCCGGGCTTCGGTGACAACTCTCGCGTTCTCAAGTGGATCATCGACCGCATTGAGGGCCGTGTTGGCGCCAAGGAGACCGTTGTTGGTCACACCGCTAAGGCAGAGGACCTGGACCTGACTGGCCTGGACATCGACTTTGAAGATGTCAAGGAAGCCCTGAAGGCACCGGCTGCTAAGTGGCAGGGTGACCTGCCGGACAACGAGGAGTGGCTGAAGTTCCTCGGCGACCGCGTTCCGCAGGAAGTCTGGGACGAGTTCGAGGCTCTGAAGGCTCGTATCGAGAAGAGCCTGCAGGACTAAGATCTTGCTAGCTAGCCTTGCTAAAAGCTAGAACATAGAACCACCCCCTTGTTGCCCGAAGTGGCTGGCAAGGGGGTGGTTTGTGCAGTACAACGATGAAGGGTGACACGCAATGCAATTAACGCTTTTCTCTGATTTGAGCCTGCGTGTCATCACTTTGATGGCGATGGGGGAGCCGGGGCGCAAGTACACCGCTGCCGAGGTGGCGGAGTCTCTCAATGCGTCTCGCGCGCATGTTTCCAAGGTTGTCTCACGACTTGTGGAGCTCGGCTTCTTGGAGGCGGTCAAGGGGCGCAATGGTGGCATCTATCTGCGCGAGTCGGCTACGGAAAAATCCGTCGGCAAGCTGCTGCGCACTTTGGAAAACAACGAGGTCGTCGATTGTGTCGGCACTGACTGCCCATTACTGCCGACGTGCCTGTTGCGTGGCAAGTTAGCGGCTGCGCAGGAGGCGTTCTTTGCCGCACTGGATCCAGTGTTGATTGCTGATCTCATTCCGCCCAAATCGGCTAATGGTGTGGATGCCAATCGCCCCGAGGGAGGCGGTCCGCAGGGGAGTACCCAGCTCAATATTCGTCCGGTTTAGGTGCAGAGCTGAAGGCCTGACCGCGGGTTGAAAAAGCTAAAAATGGTGCTGTCGAAGTTTTCTGGTGAAGTTTTCGACATTGCCATTTGTGCAGTTCAAGACGGGTAAAACTCAACCGCATAGAGTAGTTAGGGACACCATTGGGTGATAATACGCAAACGGAATGCGCAATATGGTGTTATTGTGAAGTCATGCCAAACCTGAATGTCAACAAGAACGGCCTGACCCCAGAGCAGGCTGAAGTCATCACCCAAACCCTGCCCGTTGTCGGTGCCAACATCGAGAAAATCACGCCGAACTTCTATAACCGGATGTTCGCTGCTCACCCGGAGCTCATTGCCGATACCTTCAACCGCGGCAACCAGAAGCAGGGTGCTCAGCAGAAGGCGCTGGCGGCATCCGTCGCTACCTTCGCAGCTACCCTGGTCGACCCAGATGCTCCCGCCCCGGAAGAACTGCTTTCCCGTATCGGGCACAAGCACATCTCCGTTGGTATCAAGCCGGAGCAGTACCCAATCGTACACAAGCACCTCTTCGATGCCATCGAGGAAATCCTCACCCCAGAGGTCTTTCAGGGAGCTGTCCGCGATGCGTGGGATGCCGTCTACCTGGAGATGGAGCGTGTTCTCATCAACTTCGAGAAGGGGCTCTATGACGACCTCGGTGTCGAAGCAGGCGATGTCTTCCGCGCCGCTCACGTCGTCTCCCGTGAAGAGCGCGGTGATGACGTCGCAGTGTTCTCCGTCAAGCTTGACGACGAAACCCCCGTTTCCTACCTCCCAGGACAGTACATCTCTGTGCGCCAGACCATGCCGGACGGCGCCGGCCAGCTACGGCAATACTCTCTGGTCGGCGGCGAGGAAGGTGTTCTGACCTTCGCGGTTCGTCGTGTCGATGCCTCCGAGGACCTGCCGGCTGGCGAAGTTTCCACACAGCTGTGGGAAAAGGTGCAGCCGGGCGATGCCATCGAAATTTCTCTGCCTGCAGGTGACCTGGTGTTGGATACAAAGTCCGATGACCCGGTAGTGCTCATTTCCGCAGGTATTGGCGCCACCCCCATGATCGGCATGCTGGATGCCCTGGTGGCCGCCGACTCTAAGCGTGATGTTGTCGTCCTCCACGCGGACCGCGCCGAGAACACCGACGCACTGCGTGCAGAACGCAATAACGCAGTCTCTGCGCTAGCCAATGCCCGCCAGCAGGTGTGGTACGAGCCGGATTTGATGAATCTGGCTGATACGGAGCTGCCGGAGGGTGCTCAGTTCTACCTCTGTGGTGGCAATGGTTTCCTGCAGGCCATTCGCCAGCAGCTCGCCGATCGCGGTATTGACCGCAATAACGTTCACTTCGAGCTGTTCAGCCCGAACGATTGGCTGCTCGACGCCTAACGCCACAACTGCGCCGTCGGCATAAAAGCCATCGTCACAAATAAAGCCGAATGACCAGCCACGATGTATGCCCGGGGCTGGTCATTGTGCTGTTTGTAGCTTCGGTGGCTTCGTATTACTCGGCTGAGCCGGAAAGCTCCGTAACAACCTCGCCCGCAGTTTGGTTCTCGCACTGAGAAAAAGCAATACCCGCCCATAAGTTGAGATATTCTGGATCGCCGGCCTGATTCGCGGTACCACGGATTGGCGTGGTCAAGTAGTGCAATTGCGGATAAAGTTCCGGCGCGACCCTAGAAAACTCCCGGGTAAACGTGTTCTCAATTGCCCGCGCGGGCTTGCCGGAAAAGGCGTGGGTCAAAACGGTGCCGCGCTCCGTGAGCTCACGCAATGCCCGTCGGTGCGTCTCCTTCGTACCCGCCTCTGCGGTGGTGAGGAACCGTGTGCCAACTTGTACAGCTGTCGCACCAGCACCCAAAAGCTTGACGACGTCCTCTCGGTTACCCACCCCACCAGCGGCGATGATGGGTGCATCGGTAACTGCACTCGCCTCGGTGACTGCTTGGGCGAGCTTCTCTACAGAGGCCCCAATGTTGTCGGACGAGTCCTTGCCCTTCACGAATGCGCGGTGTCCACCCGCAGCTAATCCCTGCAGAACAATGCGATCAGCGCCAGCCGCAGCCGCCGCCCGCACCCCCTCAATTGAGGTCGCATTCAGCACCACTTTGCGGCCAGATTCCTTTACCCGAGCAACGAATTCTTTATCTGGATAGCCAAAGGTGAAGGAGACGAACTCCAGCGCGTCGGGGTTGGGCAGAAAATCATCAGCGAGAATTGCCTCGACTTTCGCCGAGAAGTAGTCATCTGACCAGGTCGGAGCATCGGGCAAGTCGATGTCGAAGTGGTCTGCTGCCGGTGCTAAGTGGCCGCGAAACGTGGTCCACTGCGCAAGCCCCTCCTCGGAGGTTCCGCCACCGGCGTCAGCCGTGTTGGGGCAGAAGAGGTTGATGCTGAAACCTTTGCCGTCGTCAAGCAGCGCGCACGTCTGCCGTGCCTGTTCAGTGAGCTTTTCAACAGTGAGATAGCCGGCGGCAAGCGTGCCAACCCCACCAGCATTGGAAACTGCAGCGACGAGTTCGGGCGTGGATGGACCACCGGCCATCGGAGCCAAGATGATTGATGAGCGTCGTAGGTTTTCGGGTGATTGCGAGGTTGTGCTGCTCATAGGGCGAGAGTAACACTAAGGCCGGATTCCCCCATGTGGGAGAACCCGGCCAATGCCGACGAACGGCGTTGCGCAATAGACTCCGCGCTACCCGCTACCGCCTCAAGAACTACTTATTGTTCTCCGGCGGATCCAGCGGCATACCTTGGCCGGCGCGGTAGAACGGAATGTCCTGCGGTGCCAGCGGAGTCTTGCCGGCGATGAGGTCAGCAGCCTTTTCGGCAATCATCATGGTCGGTGCGTAGATATTGCCGTTGGTGATGCCCGGCATGACCGAAGCGTCAACCACGTAGAGGCCCTCGGTGCCGTGAACCTGCATGGTTTCCGGATCGACCACGGCCATCTCGTCGGAGGCCGGACCCATCTTGCAGGTGCAGGATGGGTGCAGTGCGGTCTCGGCATCCCTGCGGACCCACTCGAGAATTTCCTCGTCGGTCTGCACATCTGCACCCGGGGAAATCTCGCCGTCGGTGTACTCCTTCATTGCCGGGGTGTCCAGCAGCTTACGGGAGACCTTGACAGCCTCGACCCATTCACGGCGGTCCTGATCAGTGGACAGGTAGTTGAACAGAATCGACGGCTTGACCTTGATGTCCGAGGAGGTGATGTGGACATGGCCACGGGCATCCGAGTACATCGGGCCAACGTGGAACTGGAAACCGTGCGGGCTATCGATCTTTGTGCCGTCGTAACGCATGGCCAGCGGCAGGAAGTGGAACATCAGGTTCGGGTAGGGCTCGTTGTCGTTGGAGCGAGCGAAGCCGCCACCCTCAAAGTGCGACGTCGCCACCGGGCCCTTGTGGGTGAGCATCCACCACAGGCCAATGAACGGCCAACGCCACTTCTCCAGGTACGGCTGTGAAGACACCGGCTGGGTGGCGTTGTACTGAATGTAGACCTCCAGGTGGTCCTGCAGGTTCTCGCCGACGCCAGGCAGGTGCTTGACGACGTTCACTCCAGCAGCATTCAAGACCTTCTCATCGCCAATGCCGGAGACCTCGAGCAGCTGCGGAGAGTTGAAAGCGCCACCGCAGAGGATGACCTTGTCTGCTCGCACCTGACGTGTGCGACCCTTCCAGGTGTACTCCACGCCGACGGCCTTGGTGCCCTCGAAGAGAATGCGGGTGGCTTCTGCGCGGGTGCGAAGCTCCAGATTTGGACGCTGCAGAGCCGGGTGCAGGTATGCGCGAGCTGCGGAGAGGCGACGGCCCTTGTCGATGTTCGCGTCGAAGGGGCCGAAGCCCTCCTGGCGGTAGCCGTTGACGTCCGGCGTGTAGTTGTAGCCGGCCTGCTGAACAGACCTGAAGAAGGCCTTGAACAGCGGAGAATCGGCCGGACCGCGCTTCATGCGCAGCGGCCCGTCGTGGCCACGGCGCGGGTCGTCCTTGTCGGAGCCGAGCGCATTTTCCATGCGCTTGAAGTACGGCAGAACGTGGTTCCAGCCCCAGTTCTCCAGCCCCTTGGTGTCGCCCCACTTGTCGTAGTCCATGGGGTTACCGCGCTGGTAAATTTGGCCGTTGATGGAGGAGGAGCCGCCGACGACCTTGCCGCGGGCGTGGTAGATGCGGCGACCGTTCATCTCCGGTTCCGGCTCGGATTCGTACTTCCAGTCGTAGTACTTGTTACCGATTGGGAAGGAGAACGCCGAAGGCATGTGAATGTAGAGATCCCAGAGGGAGTCCATGCGGCCGGCCTCGAGTACGAGCACCTGCTGAGTGTGGTCTGCGGACAGCCGGTTAGCCAGCACAGAGCCGGCAGAGCCCGCGCCAACGATGACGACGTCGCGGTGTTCGACTGTGGTGTTGCCATTCTTTTTACCGAAGTTGAAGACAGCCGGGAAAGCTCCCATGTTCTGGTGTACCTCCGTAGGTTGTTTGCCGATGTATATCGGAATGGTTTTCAAGGACTGTGATAAGCCCCGATAAGCCCCAAGTAATATTTAAAGGCGGGCCCTATATATTGATATTGGAATAAGTGGCCGGAGGCGTATCTCAAATCCCCTTCACCTATATAGAATGCCACACAATTGGTATTCAATTCCAGTTGGAATGATTTTAAACGTCTTGAAAACTGGGTAAATATGCAGGTGAAGGTGTTGATGTTGGTATTGGAGAATTCTTCTGAATCGATTCTTAAACTTGAGGGATTATTCAAACTAGGTATGCTGGGTTAGTTCCCGAATCTGAAGGATTTTCCTATGTCTGATACTCCGCCAACTGAGAAGGTAACGGAGGAAAAATCTGGATCGTCGCAAGGAATGCAGCGATCGCAGTCGGCCCCTCCACAACAAGCGCAAGCGAGTGTGACCTCCGAGCCTGAGGTCAACTGGCCTGTATTTATTATTTCAGGTGTTGGCATTCTTGCCATTGCCCTGTGGGCTATTTTTGCCCCGGACAATGCAGCGGACACCCTAGCTGGCATTGTCGCCTGGGTATCGAAGAACTTCGGCTGGTTCTATATTGTGACCGCGACGGTGGCAGTGCTCTTCATGCTCTACGTCGCTATCTCGCGAACGGGACAGATTAAGCTCGGCCCCGATCACGCCAAGCCTCAGTTTGGTCTGTTCTCCTGGGCCTCTATGCTCTTTGCGGCGGGTATCGGCATTGACCTGCTCTTCTTCTCGGTAGCGGAGCCGGTGGCACAGTTTTATGGCCCGCCGACCGGAGACGCGGAGACCATCGAAGCTGCACGTCAGGCAGTGGTGTTCACGCTCTTCCACTATGGCGTGACCGGTTGGGCACTCTACGCCCTGATGGGTATGGCATTCGGCTACTTCGCGTATCGCCTGAACATGCCGCTGACCATTCGTTCGGCGCTCTATCCGATTATCGGCAAGCGCATCCACGGCCCCGCTGGTGAAGCGGTCGAAATCGCGGCGATGCTGGGTACCGTTTTCGGTGTCGCAACCTCGCTGGGTATCGGCGTCGTCCAGCTGAATTACGGCCTGCGTGTGCTGTTCGGGGTGGATGAGAGTACGTCCTGGCAGATCGCTCTAATCGTCGTGGCCGTATCGGTGGCTATCGCCTCCGCAGTTTCCGGTGTCGACAAGGGAATTCGTCGTCTCTCGGAGCTCAACGTTGGCCTGGCCATCTGCTTGATGCTCTACATCCTGGTTACCGGCCGCACCGCGTTCCTGTTTGACGCACTGGTGATGAACGTCGGTGAGTACGTCTCGAAGTTCCCGTCCATGACTATGGATACCTACGCGTTCTCCGGAGCGCAGGAATGGTTGAACTCCTGGACCCTGTTCTTCTGGGCTTGGTGGGTGGCCTGGGCACCGTTCGTCGGTTTGTTCCTGGCTCGCATTTCCCGTGGCCGTAGTCTGCGTCAGTTTGTCGTCGGCACGCTGACCATTCCATTCCTCTTCGTTCTGATGTGGGTATCGGTGTTCGGTAACTCGGCTCTGGACCTGGTTATCGGTGGCGATTCGGAGTTTGGCCAGACTGCACTGGATTACCCGGAGCGTGCCTTCTACCTGCTGCTGGAGCAGTACCCGGCGCCGATGATGGTGGCTGCAGTCGCATCTCTGATTGGCCTGTTGCTCTACATCACCTCGGCGGACTCGGCGGCACTGGTGATGAGTAACTTCACTTCGAAGATCACCGACACACAGCAGGACGGTAAGAAGTGGACCCGTATTTTCTGGGCTGTCGTGGTCGGTGTGCTGACCATCTCCATGCTCTATGTCGGTGGTATTCCGACGCTGCAGTCGGCAACGATTGTGATGGGTCTGCCGTTTGCCTTTGTCATCTATCTGGTGATGTATGGCCTGTTTAAGTCGCTGCGACTGGAGCTGTTGCAACAGGATTCGACACGTCGAGCCCTCCACGGGGCGATGTCGGGCCGCGCCGTGGATGGCCAACAGGGTGACTGGCGCAATCGACTTGCCCGCTCCATGTCCTTCCCGGGCAAGAAGCCAGTCATGCGCTACCTCGACCGAGTGGTGCAGCCCGCACTTGAACAGGTGGCAGATGCTATCAGGGAACGTGGCGGTGAAGTGACGCTGCACCGTGAACCAGCAGAAGAAGTCGGTATTGACCAGATTGACCTGCAGGTCGGATTCGGCGAGGAGATGAGCTTCCGCTACCAGGTCTATCCGGTTGAACACTTGACGCCGTCTTTTGCTGGCCTGGTACACCTGGACAGTGATGCTGATATTTACTACTACCGCCTCGAGGTCTTCACGCTGACCGGTTCGCTCGGCTACGACGTCTATGGCTACACCCAAGAGCAGCTGATTTCCGACGTCCTCGACCTCTACGAACGGCACTTGGAGTTTTTGCACATGCAGTCTGATCTCCCGGGCACCTCAGATCTGTCCGATAATGCCGAACCTGTCCGCGAATGGTCTGATGACTACGCCAAGGAGGATTCCTAAATGACCTTTAAGCCTTCAACTACTGATAAGGCCCTCGCACCCGAGACCGCCAAATCCCACGAAGGCGCGGCCACGCTGTTTATCGACGGCACCTGGTCCGCTGCAGCCGCTGGCAACACTCGCACTATCGAGTGCCCGGCCGATGGCTCTTTCATCGCCGAAGTTGCGGAAGCAGATGCGACCGACACCGAGCGCGCCATCGCCGCCGCCGACGCCGCCTTCCGATGTACCGGGGAAGGTTCCTGGGCATCCTGGAGCACAGCTGAGCGCAGCAAGTTGGTACTCGACATCGGTGCTGCCATCAGGCAGCGCAAGGACGAATTTGCCTGGGCAGAGGCCATGGATACCGGTAAGCGCCTGCCAGAGGCGGCAGCCGATATGGATGACATCATCGCCTGCTTTGAGTACTTCGGGAAGCTTGCAGGCAATGATGCCGGTCGTCTCGTGGATGCGGATGACCCGTCCGTCGTCGCGCGTATTGTGCGTGAGCCCGTCGGTGTCTGTGGTCTGATTACGCCGTGGAACTACCCACTGCTGCAGACCGCATGGAAGGTCGCACCGGCGCTGGCCACGGGCAATACCTTTGTGCTCAAGCCGGCGGAGCTGACTCCGCACACAGCAATTCTACTCATGCACGTCATCGATGATCTGGGTGTTCCGGCGGGCGTTGCCAACCTCATTACCGGAGCTGGTGCCGAAGCGGGCGCACCGCTGTCCTCGCATCCGAAGGTGGACATGGTCTCCTTCACTGGCGGTCTTGTCACTGGCAAGATTATTGCTGGTGAAGCGGCTAAGTCTGTGAAGAAGGTCGCGCTTGAGCTCGGCGGCAAGAACCCGAACATCATCTTCGCCGACGCCGATTACGAAGCCGCTTTGGACAATGCCCTCAATGCTGCGTTCCTGCACTCCGGTCAGGTGTGCTCGGCGGGCGCTCGCTTGATTGTGGAGGAGTCCATCGCCGAGAAGTTTGTCGACGATCTGGTCGAGCGCGCCGGACACATCCAGCTCGGCGGTCCGCTCGACGAGAAGGCCGAGACCGGTGCGCTGATTTCGAAGCAGCACTTGGATAAGGTCGCGGCATACGTCGATCGAGCTCGTGAGCAGGGCGCTCGTGTGCGCGTAGGCGGCGAGATCGCCGCAGGTACCACCGCCGATGGTTCCGCCTCGCTTGCCGACGGCTACTTCTACCTCCCAACCGTGATTGACCAGGTCACCCGCGAAATGGACTGCGTTCACGACGAAGCCTTTGGCCCGGTAGTGACGGTGGAGACCTTCACCACGGTTGACGAGGCCATCGAGATCGGCAACGACACCGAATACGGCCTGGCCGGTGCGGTGTGGACATCTAACCGCGAGGTGTCTGAGCGTGTTTCCCGCGAGCTGCGTCACGGTACCGTCTGGATCAACGACTTTGGCCCCTACCTGCCACAGGCCGAGTGGGGTGGCTTTGGTCAGTCCGGTATTGGCCGTGAGCTGGGCCCGACCGGCCTGGAGGAGTACACCGAAGCCAAGCTGGTCTACGAGAACACAGCACCGGCTGTTACCGGTTGGTTCGAGGATCGTCGTTAAATAACTCGGCACAAGTCCGAGTAAAAATACGGGAAAACGACCCATCGGCCGTTATACTCACCGATTGAAAAAATCGACTCTGCGCACAACTGCGATAAAGGTTTGCAGTTGTGCGCATTTGTTCTCTAAAGGACATCTGCCGTGAACGCTACTACCCGCTCCGACAATGCCAGTTCTAGTGCCGCCAGTGGGCCAGATACTGCCTGCGCCGATACTGCCAGCACCGCCGCGACCTTCACCCGCTTCACCCGGCGCCAGCATGTCATCGCCTGGGCTGTGCATGCCTTTACGCTGACCGGTTTGGTGTGGGCAACGCTGGCTGCGGTCGCACTGTTGGAGGGCCGCCCACATTGGATGTGGTTTTGGCTGGGCATTGCCCTCGTCGTCGATGGTGTCGACGGCAATATGGCGCGTAAGCATCACATCAAGGAAGTCGTCCCGTGGTTTAACGGCGCAGTGGTGGACAATATCGTCGACTATCTCACCTGGACCGCCATACCCGCGGCTTTCATGGTTATGTATCTGCCGCTGGGGCCACGGCCGTTGGCGATTGCCCTGATCATTTTGGTCCTGGTGTCGTCGATGTTCTGCTATGCCAACGAAGCCGCCAAGTCCGGCGACTACTACTTCGTTGGTTTCCCCGCCGCGTGGAATATCGTGGCGGTCTTGCTGTGGGTATGGAACGCGCCGATGGCGGTGTGTATCTCTGCCATTTTTATCTTCAGCGCAATGACGTTGGTGCCGCTGCACTACACGCATCCATTCCGCGTGGAACGCGGCCGGATTGCCAACATTGCCGCAACGTTCATCTGGATTGTCTCGACCGGCATGCTTATCGCAAGTGAGACGATGGCAGCGTCGTTAAGCAAGGCGTCTATCCACGGGCTTGTGGCTGTCAACGTTGCCGCCGGTGCCTGGCTGATTATTGGCGGCGTGCGGCGCTCGCTTAGCGGTCGCTAGCGGCAGTTGGTGGGTGGTTGGCGCAGGATTGCGGAGATGGCGCGGTCGCGCAGCCAGCGGACGTATTCGACGGCGCAGGCTGCAACAATTAACGCAATGACAAAGATGGTGACCCACACCGGATAATCGCGTCCGTTGGCCCAGAAATAGACATAGGGCGAGACGAAAGTCACTACGGTGATCAGGAGCCCCAGCATTCTTCGGCCGAATGAGCGGCCGGTGATCATCTCGACAATTCCCCAGGTGTAGGGGATAGCGGTAATGATGTCGATGCTCCACAGCACCCAGACATTGCCGTGGAATCCGGGGACGAAAACCACAGGTAGCGCGCGGAGCGAAGAGTAGACCATCACCACCAGGTAGGCCAACACTTTCGGGTTGTAGAGCAGGCGCCACACGGGGTTGCGCTCGATGAGTTTGGTCCCGACTTTGCGTAGTGCATGCAGATCCTTTTGCTGCATGACCAGCGTATTTGTTCCCTCCAGCAGGTAAGCGAGCAGTTTTTGCTGCACGCGACTGCCGTGTGCCCAGGCCTGTACCAGCTCGCTTGGCGAGATAGCGATGGGCACCAGTGGTTCTCCGCGCTGCTTCAGTGCAGTTGGAAGCTCGAGGGTACTGTCATCGAGCTTATCGACGGCCAGTTCCGGGCCCACCACATGAACGATGTCGCCGCCGAGGATGTTTTGTACCTTGTCCACATCACTTTCGGGCAGCGAGCTGAACCAGAGTAGCTGCCGGGAGGAAATTGCCATCCGCAAGGCGGTGCCCAGAGCTTCTGCCGCGTCATCGATGGCGTAAAAGTCCTGCGTGTTGGTGTGGGCGAGTGAACGCAAGCTGTCGATTGTCACGACATTTTTGGCATTGAGCTCGCTGAGGCGGGCCACGCCGGAAATATCGATGACCGCCTGAGGGTCAAGGGCGAAAGCATGGGTAAAAGGAAGGTCGAGTATCGAGCGCATCGCAAGGAGCCGCTGGTGTCGCTGGTGTCCAACCAGGGCTGAATTCTGTGCGCTCATAGTGTTTTAGCTTGCCACAACTTGCGCTTCTCACCAGCAACTATACGGTTCGGTCTGTCTATTGGCAGGTGTTCTACCCTGTGAAAACTTCATTAAGTTGGACTTTTTTCGCTGTGTAGAGTAGCTTCTAATCCACTAATAGACAGGTCTGTTCATTATGGCTTTGATGGCGGACTGGCTCATAAATTTAGGAGAAACACTCTCATGCTCATCTCAGGACTAGCGCTGGGCGCCGTGCTCGGCTTTGTTATGCAGCGAGGACGCTTCTGCGTCACCGGCTTCTTGCGCGACATCTTCACTCAGCGCAGCTGGCGCGGCTTCGTCGCCCTGCTGATTGTTATTTCCGTCCACGCCATCGGCCTGGCCGCACTGACCAGCGCCGGCGTGATTACTCCCGAATACAACGAGCTGGCACCACTGGCCGTTATCGTCGGTGGCGTTATCTTCGGACTTGGTATCGTCCTGGCCGGTGGCTGCGCCTCGGGTACCTGGTACCGCTCCGGTGAGGGCCTGATCGGCTCCTGGATCGCACTGGTCTTTTACGCCCTATCCGCTGCTGCCATGAAGACTGGCTTCCTCAATGGCCTGCAGGATTCCCTGAAGGACCGCACCGTCGGCCTGACCAGCATCCACGCCTCTCTGGGCATTAGCATCTGGCCACTGGTGATCGCGCTGAGCGCCGTCACGGCATACTTCGCTGTCCGCTTCCTGCGCGAAGAATTCTCCGGTCCGCGCCCGGCCACTCTGGCGCCACGTAAGTCCGGTCTGGCGCACATTCTGACTGAAAAGGCCTGGCACGTGTACGCCACCGCCGCCATCGTCGGTGTACTTGGCGTTATCGCATGGCCGCTGTCCGCCGCCACCGGCCGCAACGACGGCCTCGGCATCACGACTCCGTCCTCCAACCTCGCCAACTACGTTGTCACTGGTGACACCGAGCGTTTCGACTGGGGCGTCCTCCTCGTCCTCGGCATCCTCGTCGGCTCCTTCATCGCGGCCAAGGCCTCCGGTGAATTCCGCCTCCGCGTCCCGGACGCCACCCAGGGTGCACGCTCGGTCGTCGGCGGCATCTTCATGGGTGTCGGCGCTGCGTGGGCCGGCGGCTGCACCGTCGGTAACGGCATGGTCCAGACCTCGCTGTTCAGCTACCAGGGTTGGCTCGCACTGGCGTCCATCGCCGCAGGTGTCGCTATCGCCGCAAAGCTCTGGCTGAAGCCGTCCGCACCTTCGCTTAACGACGTCCCGAGCACCCCTTCCACCACCAACGACACAGCGGTATCGGCAACTGCTCCGGTCACTTCGACTGCTACTTCGCCTGTGTCCCTGCCGGGTAGCGAAGGTGCCGGTGCCGCTGGCACCGAGGCCTCCCCGCTGGCGGGTGCCTTTACTGTCGCGCCGGTAGCGTTGCTCGACCGGAGCGTCGTCAAGCAGGAAGACGGCAAGCTCACGCCACTGGGCGATGGGCGTTACGAGCTCGACACCGTCGGCGCGGTGTGCCCATTCCCGCTGATCGAGGCCAAGGACGCGATCAACAAGATTGAGGTCGGCGAGGAGCTGGTGATCCCATTCGACTGCACCCAGGCCACGGATGCGATTCCGCGGTGGGCTGCGAAGGATGGCCACGAGGTCACCAATTTCGAGCAGACCGGTGAGGCTGGCTGGACTATCTCTGTTCGCCGAGGGCGATAAGTCCTGGTGACGCTGGGGGAGCGTTGTTAGGCTGAGGTCATAGATTGATTGACACCAACAACAAAGGAGCTCAACCATGGCAAAGAATATTCGACCACTAGATGCTCTCGTAGCCGCGGGTGCCGCCAGCGTCCTTGTGCTGGCCGGTTGCTCCTCCGATGATTCGGCTAGTACTGAGGCAAGCAGCACTGGTAGCGAGACCAGCTCTTCCGTGTCGGCCACCAGTACTGAGGGCCATGACGACATGGATGATATGGACGATGCCGATGAGCATGGCGGTCATGGTGACCATGGTGATGACGCGATGGCCGGCCATGACCATCCGGCCGATGGTGGTCCGGCTCCAGAGGGAATGATTGCGGCGGACAACGCGAAGTTCCCGGTCGGCAGTGAAGTGCAGGTTCTCGCCGATCACATGCCGGGCATGAAGGGTGCAGAAGGCAAGGTTGTTGGTGTTTTCAACACCACTACCTACTCCGTTTCCTACACCCCGACCGATGGCAGTGAGCCGGTGAAGGACCACCGCTGGGTCGTTCATGAGGAGCTGGAGAACCCAGGCGAAGCACCGCTTGCCGACGGCTCCGAGATCACCATCAACGCCGAGCATATGGCGGGCATGAAGGGGGCCAAGGGCACTGTTGACTACTCCACCCAGGAGCCGGTGTACATGGTCGACATTGACGATGATGGTATGACCATGAAGAACCACAAGTGGGTTACTGAAAGCGAGCTTGCTCCGGAGGACTAGCAGGCTGTCTGGACGGTCTTTCCGGATAGCTTTCTCTCTTCTCCCGCTCAATCCGCTCCGACTCAAAATCGCCCAGCCACTTCACGACACCTATGTCACCTCATGCCGCCTCCACAGCTGGTACGAGGTGACGCCTGTGTCGTGAAGTGGCCCAGAGGGGGGCGGAGCGAAGTGCCCTGGGGAAACAGGCCACTGCCCAGCTACAGATCCAAATCCAACGACGCACCTGGGATGGCGTCCAGCAGTCGCTGGGTGTACTCCTTCTCCGGGCGGTCGAAGAGCTCATCCGTTGGACGGTGCTCGACCATCTTGCCGTGCTCCATCACGATGATTTCATCGGCTACCTGGCGCACCACCGCGAGGTCATGCGTGATGAACAGGTAGGCCAGGTCCAGCTCTTCCTGCAGCTCAGCCAGCAACTCGAGCACCTGCGCCTGCACCACCACGTCGAGGGCGGAAACGGCCTCGTCACAGACCACAACCTCAGGATTCAGCGCCAGCGCACGCGCGACTGCCACGCGCTGACGCTGACCGCCGGAGAGCTCACCGGGGAAGCGGCGTCCCATCTCGGCTGGCAGTGCCACGCGGTCGAGCAGGTCGAATACGCGCTGTTCACGCTCCTTCTTGGTACCAATCTTGTGAATGCGCAATGGCTCCTCGATGGAGGAATGCACGGTGCGCATCGGATCCAGCGTCGCGTATGGATTCTGGAAAATCGGCTGAATGCGACGTCGCAGTTCCAGCTCCTCTTTACGATTCCGGCCCTGGACTCGTTTGCCGTCGAAAAGCACTTCGCCTTCGGTCGGATCGAGCAGACCCAGCGCCATGTTGGCGACAGTGGACTTGCCCGAACCGGATTCGCCCACGATTCCGATGGTGCGACCGCGACGCAGCGTAAAGCTGATGTCATCGACGGCGCGGAAGGAATCCTTGCGCCACGGACGGTCGCCGCGGATGGCAAAGTCGCGCACCAAGTTCTTCGCGACCAGAATCTCCTTCTGGTCCGCATCCGATGTCGTCGGCGCCGCCACCACGCGATCACCGCGCCGGGCAGCCAGCGATGGAGCCGCCGCGATCAGCTGCTTGGTGTATGGATGCTGCGGGCGGGTGAGGACTTCCAGAGCAGGGCCGGTCTCCACGACACGTCCTGCTTGCATAACGACGAGTCGGTCAGCGCGCTCGGCAGCCAAACCGAGATCATGAGTAATAAGCACCACGGACGTGCCGAGTTCGCTAGTGAGCTTGTCGAGGTGGTCGAGGATCTTCTTCGCCACGGTCACGTCGAGAGCGGAAGTGGGCTCATCGGCAATCAGCAGCTTTGGGTGCGCGGCCAAGCCCATCGCGATAAGCGCGCGCTGGCGCATACCACCGGAGAACTCGTGCGGGTACTGGTCGATACGCTTTTTAGCGTTCGGCAGGCCAGCCTGTTCCAGCAGCTCAATCGCCTTTTTGTGGGCCTCGGAGCCAGTGGCGATGTTGTTGGCGCGCAGCGCCTCCTTAATCTGGGAACCGACGGTCCACACTGGATTGAGATTGGTCATCGGATCCTGGGGGACCAGGCCGATGCCGTTGCCGCGGATGCTAACAAACTCGCGGTCGGTCAGGTGTGTGATGTCACGGCCATCGAAGGTGATGGTGCCACCGGTGACTTCACCATCACCGGGCAACAGCCCCAGCGCGGCGTGGACAGTGGTGGACTTACCCGAGCCGGACTCGCCGACAATGGCGACCGTCTCACCGGGGAAAACCTCCAGGTCGACGTCATGCACCACATCGGTCAACGATTTACTGCGGCGGCCGGACGCTGTGGTCGTCGGAAAGCCAATGCAGACATCCTTCAAGGTGAGAATGGGCGCTGCGGAAGTATTGGTGTCGGTGCTCATCGACGACGCTCCTTCGGGTCGAGAGAATCCTTCAAAGCGTCACCCATGAGGATGAAGCCGAGAACGGTAATCGCCAGGGCGAGTGCTGGCCAGAACAGGTTGGACGGGGCCTGGCGGAGCACCTGCTGTGCGACAGAGATGTCGTTGCCCCAGGAAACGGTGGTCGTCGGCAAGCCAATGCCCAAGTAGGACAGCGTGGCCTCGGCGACGATGTAAATACCCAGCGAGGTCGTGGCCATGACGATGACAGGGGCGAGGCAGTTCGGCAGCACATGGCGGAAGAGAATGCCAGTGCTGGACAGACCGAGCGCCTTGGAGGCGGTGACGTATTCCTCGTTTTTCACTGAGATCACCGAGGAGCGCACCACGCGCGCCATCTGCGGCCAGCCGAAAGCAGCGAGCACGAAGACCACGGACCAGATGGTGCGTTCGGTAAACAGCTGCATCAGCACGATGCCGGCGAGAATCAGGGGGATGGCAAAGAACATGTCCGTGATGCGGGAGAGCACCGCGTCGACCCAACCGCCGAGATAGCCAGCGATGGCACCGAGGATGATGCCCACCACGGTCACGGCCAGGGTGACGCCGATGCCGACGATGACCGAGGCGCGGGCACCGTAGATGACACGGGCGTAGACGTCGTAGCCCTGCTGAGTGAAGCCCATCGGGTGGCCGTCGCGGGCTGGGGCCAGCGAGTCACGCAGGTTTGCCGCCGTCGGGTCCACAGAGGTGAACAGCGACGGGAATGCGGCCACTGCGATGGAGAGCAAAATAATGAATGCGGAAACCCAGAACAGTGGGCGGTAACGCAGGTTCTGCCAGGCCGAACCCCAGAGCCCCAGTGGTGGGGTATCCGGCAACTGCTTGTGGTCGGGGTTCGTCGCCTGTGCGGCGGGGGCCTGCGCGGTGTTGGCCTGCGCGGTGCCGGTATGCACGGCGTTGGCCTGCTTTTCTGGCTGAGTCGAATCTAACTGCGTCGAATCTGGCTTAGGCATAACGAATCCTCGGATCCAGGACTGCGTAGAGCAAGTCGATGAGCAAGTTGGCGAACATGTAAATAACCACCAGGATGGTCACGATGCTGACCACGGTGGGAGCTTCACCAATCTGGACGGCGTGGAAGATCAGGCCACCGATACCTGGCACGTTGAAGATGCCCTCGGTGACAATTGCGCCGCCCATCAGAGCCGCGAGATCAGCGCCGATGAAGGTCACAACGGGAATTAGCGAGTTGCGCAAGATGTGGCGACGGGTGACTTCAGAGGTTGGCAAGCCCTTGGCGCGGGCAGTGCGTACGAAGTCAGCATGGCGTGCCGACGAGACCTCGGAGCGCGTCAGTCGCAGAACATAAGCAACCGAGACGAGACCCAGCACGAATGCCGGCAGCAGCAGGGAGGTAAAGGAGGCATCGCTACCAACGGTGGGGGAGACAATCTCCCAGCGCACACCGAAGAGGTAGCGGGCCACGAAGCCGAGCACGAAGGTCGGAGTTGCGATAACCAGCAGGGACATCACCAGAACGGTGGAGTCGAAGAAGCCGCCCTTGCGCATACCGGCAATAACGCCGAGGCCGATACCGAAAATGGCCTCAATGGCAACGGCCATCAGCGCCAGGCGAATCGTAATAGGGAAGGCCAGCGCAATTTCCTCGCCGACCGAGCGGCCGGAGAAGGTCTCGCCCATATCCAGGGTGAATAGGCCCTTGAGATACTCCCAGTACTGGACGAGGAAAGGCTCATCCAGGTGGTAGTGAGCGCGCAGTGCTGCGACCTGCTCCGGTGGCAGCTGCTTATCACCAGCCAGTGCAGCGATGGGGTCGCCTGGCATGGCGAAGACCATTGCATAAATCAGCAGTGTGGCACCGAAGAATACCGGCACCATCTGCAGGAGTCTCTTTCCGATATACCAACCCATGGTGCTAGTCCTTCTCAATCATTGGGTAGTCCAAGATGCCGTCCCACATCACTACGGCATTGCGCAGCTTCGGGTTCCACGCCACCGAAGCATTGGGGTACCACAGCGGAATCGCTGGTAGGTCCTCCATCAGCACAGACTGAGCCTTGACATAAATCGGCTTGGCATCTTCTGCGCTCTTTGCCGAGGCCGCCTCCTGAATCAGCTTGTCGAACTCCGGGTTGGAGTAGTGGTTGTCATTCGAGGAGCCACCGGTGACGAACTGCGGAAGCATGTAATTGGCCACAGATGGGTAGTCAGCTGCCCAGCCAGTGCGGTAGCCGCTGGTGATGGTCTCGTTGGAGATTTCATCGCGCAGCTGCTTGAAGGTCGGGTAGGCCTTGCCGTGGGAATCGATGCCGAGGGTCTCGCCAATCATGTTGGTCACCGCTTCGACCCACTGCTGGTGTCCGCCGTCGGCGTTGTAGGCGATGTCGAACGAGCCGGTAAACGGCGCAATTTTGTTGGCTTCGGCCCACAGTTGGCGGGCCTTCTTCGGGTTGTATTCCAGCACCTCTTGGCCAGGTACGTTCGGGTCAAGGTCACCGAGCGTCAACGAGCTGAACTCGCGCGCCGGGGTGCGGGTGTCGAAGAAAATCTTCTCAGTGATTAGTTTCCGGTCAATCGCCATAGAAATCGCTTGACGACGAAGCTTGCCCTCTTCACCCGAAAAACCTGGCAGATTTCGCGGAATTGCGAAGTACTGCGAAGACGAGGTCGGGACATTTGCGCTGGAGTCGGGGAAGTCGGTTTGGAAGCTGGCGAGAGCCGTTGGTGGAATTGTGCGTGGCAGCGTGTCCAGGCGGCCGGCCTGGAGGTCTGCATATGCGGTGTCCACGTCCGAGTAGAAGCGGTATACCAGGCCGTTGTTACGGGCCTTGTGCTCACCGGCGAAGTCATCATTGCGAACCACAGTTAGCTGGTTGTTGTGCAGCCAAGCGCGGCCTTCGGCCATCTTGTACGGTCCATTGCCGATTGGGTGTTCACCGAAAGCCTTCTTGTCTTCGAACGCGGCCTTCGGCAGCGGCATAAACGCGACATAGCCGAGGCTGAGCGGGAAGGAAGAATCTGGGTTGGTCAGATCCACGGTGAACCTCAGGTCATCGACCTTTTTCAGGCCGGAGAGTGTTTTCTCCGTGGCCTTTTCTCCCGAAACAGCATCAAAACCCTGCACGTTGGCGAAGAAGGACTGCTGCTTCTGCAGGTTCGGGCCGTAGGCAGCGTAATTCCAGGCATCGATGTAGCTCTGCGCGGTGACTGGTTCGCCGTTGTGGAAGGTCCAGCCCGGTTTTAGCGTGATGTCGAAATGGGTCGAGTCCTCGTTGGGCTTAATTTCTGCCGCATGGTCCAGGATCATCGAGCCGTCGGTGTCGTAGCGCACCAGACCTGAGTAGAGCATGCGGAGGATATCGCCACCACCGGTTTCATTGGTGTCAGTGGTGTACAGCGGCGACTGTGGTTCGGAGTTCTGGACCACAATGAACCCCGCGCCGACCTGTTGCTGGTCAGTGCTGCAGGCAGCGAGCGCGCTTCCTGGCAAGGCGATTACCAGCAAAGCCGCCAGGATCTGGCGGACATGCAGCGTGAACTTTCCTTTTCCGCTGAGCGTTGTTGCGTGCAGTTTTGTGGCACGGGACTTCTCTCGCTGTCGGAGCTTCCGCCGGAGTTTCTGCCGGGTGTGGAAGGGGCCGGAGGCAACGGGTCTATGCATCGCGAGCCTTTCTAGATTCTGCCAGATAGGCGATATGAATTTGGTGATCGGCTCACTCCAAATGACTTAGATACCCACCTCCCACCTGCATAGGCAATGGTGGTGGTGACAACTTGGGTGTGGTGGGCTCTAAGGTTTGGATACGACCGTTCAATACAGTCTCTAACCATACAAGTCCAAAAAACATATGAGTATTAATCAGGCGAACCATCCCTTATTTGACGGTGTCTTTTACCCTCGATTGGGGAGTTAATCCTGTGCAGTGGTGCAACGTTGTAACATCCTGGCACCCCCGCAGGGGTTGGGGCTGCTGAATTTCTGGCTGTCCCACCGCCGGGCTCCTGTCCGGCCCCATCCGCGACTTCACGACACAGGTGTCACCTCATGCCACCTCCACAGCTGGCACGAGGTGACACCTGTGTCGTGAAGTGGGCTTTGGAAGAGGAAGTGGACTTTGGAGGAGGCGGAGAGGCAGCGCATTAAGTCCCACAGTACGAGTGGAAAGCACCCAACTCCCGCGGTGCCGGCTCCGTGAACCCCGCAGGGACGTCTTGCGACTCAAAGGGGTTGGTTACCGCCTCCAGCAGGTGCCGGTAGTCGGTCAGATCCCCCGCCCCTGCCGCCGCTAACGCTTCCGTGACCAGGTAGTTTCGCGGAATATACAGCGGATTCGTTTCCTCCATAAGTGTCAGGGCCGTCGTCTGGTCGATTCCCAGCTCTTCCCGCGTCTGCTTCCACAACTGCCCCCACTCAGCCGCGGCGGCGGGGAACGCAGGATCAGCGGTCAGCCTGGTCAGCGCAGCCAACGCAGCAACTGTATCCCCATCACCATCGGCCAGAACCTCAATCAGCGCCCGATGAGCATTCGTATGGTCGAGCCCAAACTTCGCCAGCAACGCCTGTCACTGCTGCACCAGGGGGATGGCCAGCGGGTCGTCGTAAAGCGAGGGGAGAATCCCCAACTTGGGCAGCCACCTGCGGCTGAGCGCATCGGTGAATTCGTCGGCGAATTCGCCCAGGATGTCGCGGGCGCGTGCGAGGGCTTCCTCCGGGGTGCCTGCGAAATGCGGTAGCAAAGTCTCCGCAAGCTTCGACATGTTCCACCCCGCGATTGTTGGCTGCGCGCCGTACGCGTACCGACCGCCGTGATCAATGCTGCTAAACACCGCCCGCGAATCGTGCGCATCCAGAAACGCACACGGCCCAAAGTCGATGGTCTCGCCCGCGATGCTGGCATTGTCGGTGTTCATCACGCCGTGGACAAATCCGCAGGCCAGCCACGCCGCAACGAGATTGGCTTGCCGCTTGACGACGTCCCGGAGAACCGACTCCGCCGAACTCTCGTAGCCGTGCCGCTGCGCGGCGAACTCGATGAGCCGATCCATGATTCCGGTGTCCGTTCCGGAGCGAGCGACCAGCTCGAACGTGCCAACTCGCAGGTGGCTGGATGCTACGCGCACGACGATGCCACCCGGTTGAAGTTCGGTGGTGGGGTCGGTGTTGTCGAATGGGGTTTGCGAGCCGCGGTAAATCTCTTCGCCGGTTTTGATGACCGCCAGCGCGCGGGTGGTGGGGATGCCGAGCGCATACATGGCTTCGCTGATGAGGTACTCCCGCAGCGCGGAGGTCAGCGTGGCTTTGCCGTCACCGCCACGGGAAAAGGGCGTGGGGCCGGTGCCTTTCGCCTGAATCTCGTAGGCCTGGGTGTTGTCGCTGTGGGTTGTCTCTTTGGGGCAGTCGGGCTGGTTAGGCGGACAGTGCAGCCCAGTCAGCCCCGGTTCAACCTCAACTGTGGCAAGCAAGAGCGCGCGACCATCACCGAGTAGGCCTGCGAAGTTGCCGAACTGGTGGCCGGCATAGGCCGTGGCCATCGGGGTTGTGTATGCGCCGAGTGGGGTATCGGTTTCCTGGCCGACTCCGTGATCGGCGCCGTGGCCAGTGAGGAACTTCAGGCCAGCCTCCGAGCGAAGCCACTGCGGGGAGAGGCCGAGTTGGGTCGCGAGCTCGTCGTTAAGCATGACCAGCTGCGGCGATGGGGCATCAAACCCCTGCTGGTCGATAGCGAGTTCAGGCAGTGCGGTGGGCAGATCAGCGACGTTTCTAGCCATGTGCGCAGTTTAACGGGTAGGCCGAATTGGGGTTGGTGCGCTGGTGCGTTCAGCGGTGCTACGCCGTTGACGTGGCCTCGAAGGCGAAAAACCCCGGTTACTGGAACAATTCCAGCAACCGGGGTGCGCTCGGGGTAGTCCTACTTCTTCAGGGACTCCGGAGCGTTGAAGCGCTCACCGTGCTTAGCGGCCAGCTCTTCGGCGCGCTCGACGAAGCCCGCGACGCCGCGGCGCTCCGGGTGAGCTGCGGCCGGGTCGACAACAGTGGCGCCGTCGTAGTTCTTAATGAACTGGCGAGTACCACCGGTCCAGGCCGGGTAGCCGATACCGAAGATGGAGCCGATGTTGCCGTCGGCGTCGTGAAGCAGAACGCCCTCGTCGACGCACTTCTGAGTCTCGATGGCCTCGATGAAGAGCATGCGGTCGACCAGCTCCTGCAGGTCGGTGTCCTCCGGAGCGATCGGGGCGATGTTCAGCTCCTCACGGAGCTCATTGAACAGGCCCGGCCAGAGACCGGAGCGCTTGCCGTCGACGTACTCGTAGAAGCCCTTACCCTCGAGCTTGCCCGGGCGCTCGAACTTGTGCAGCATGGCCTCGACCAAAGCCGGTACGCCGCCCTCGTCCAAGGTCTGACCTGCAGCCTCGGCGGCAGCGCGGGTCTCGCCAGCGATCTTCTCCATGAGTTTGAGGTTAAGCTCGTCGGCAAGCTGGAGCTGCGGTGCCGGGTAACCAGCCTGGCGACCAGCGGCCTCGATGATGGCCGGGTCGTAGCCCTCAGCGACCATACGCAGGGCCTCGTTGATGACGGTGCCGATGACGCGGGAGGTGTAGAAACCGCGGGAGTCGGTGACAACAATCGGGATCTTGCGGATTGCAACAGCGAAGTCCAGCGAAGCGGCGAGGATTGCCGGGTCGGTGTTGTCGCCGGAGATGATCTCAATCAGCTGCATCTTGTCCACCGGGGAGAAGAAGTGCAGGCCGATGAAGTCCTTCTCACGCTTGACGTGGGAAGCCAGCTCGGTGATCGGAAGGGTGGAGGTGTTGGAGCCCAGGATGCAGGTCTCCGGAACTGCGGCCTCGATCTCGGCGTGAACCTTGTGCTTGAGGTCGGTGTTCTCGAAGACGGCCTCGATGACCAGGTCGACATCGGACAGGTCGTCGTAGGACTCAGTCGGCTTGATGCGGTTCAGCAGCGCTGCGGACTTCTCCTCAGTGGTGCGACCGCGCTTGAGAGCCTTGGCCTCCAGACCTTCAGAGTAGGACTTACCGCGCTCGGCGTTCTCCAGGGAAATGTCCTTCAGGACAACTTCCATGCCAGCCTTTGCACACACGTAGGCGATACCTGCGCCCATCATGCCGGCGCCGACAACGGCAACCTTCTTGAACTCGCGCTTCGGGTACGGGGTGCCGTCAGCCTGCAGTGGACGGGAGCCGCCACCCTGAGCGTGGTTGAGGTCGAAGAAGAACGCCTGCATCATGTTCTTCGACTGGGTGCCGGTGACCAGCTCGGTGAAGTAGCGGGACTCGATACGCAGTGCAGTGTCGATGTCGACCTGAGAGCCCTCGATGGCAGCCTGCATCGCAAGGCGCGGAGCCTTCATCGGGGAGCCCTTGAGCTGCTTGGTCAGGTTTGCCGGGAAGGACGGCAGGTTCATTGCGAACTTAGGAGTCTTCGGATCGCCGCCCGGGATCTTGAAGCCCTTCTCATCCCACGGCTGTGCGGCCTTGGCGTCTTCGCTGGTCAGCCATGCACGAGCGGTGTTGATGAGCTGCTCCGGAGCAACAACCTCGTCAACGAGGCCAGCTGCGAGAGCCTTGCCCGGGTTCATCTGAGCGCCGGTCAGAATGACCTTCATCAGCGCGTCCTGAATGCCCAGCATGCGCACGACGCGGGAAACACCGCCGCCACCCGGCAGCAGGCCGAGGGTGACCTCTGGCAGGCCAATCTTGGAACCGCGGGCATCGGCAGCAACGCGGTGGTTAGCAGCCAGCGCGACCTCGAGGCCGCCGCCCAGTGCTGCGCCGTTGATGGCAGCAACAATTGGCACCGGGAGCTTCTCCAAGCGACGCAGGGAGGCCTTCATGTCCTCGACCATGTTGAACATGTCAGCTGCATCGTCCTCAGTGGCCTTGGACATCTGCTTGATGTCGCCGCCTGCGAAGAAGGTCTTCTTCGCAGAGGTGATGATGATGCCCTTGATGGAGGTCTCAGAGCCGTCGCCAATTTCGTTTTCCAGGCGCTCCACGGTGGCGCGGATGTCGTCCTGGAAGGTCTTGTTCATGGTGTTGACCGGTGCGTTCGGGTCATCCATGGTGAGGGTGACGATTCCGGCGTCGTCCTGATCCCACCGGAACATGTTATCTGTGCTCATAAATCAGTCAGTCCTTTGTGGTTATCGCGGTGTGACCGCGGTAATTGTCGCTGTGAGTTTCGTTCCGGTTTGCTTTAGACGCGCTCGATGATGGTTGCAACACCCATGCCGCCAGCCACACAGAGCGAGATGAGGGCGTAGCGGCCACCGGTGCGGTGCAGCTCGTCGATTGCGGCGCCGGTGATCATGGCACCGGTTGCACCCAGCGGGTGACCCATGGCCATTGCGCCACCGTTGATGTTGAGCTTCTCGTAGTCGATGCCCAGGTTCTGCTGAGCATGCTTGACGACGGCGGCAAACGCCTCGTTGATTTCCCAGACGTCGATATCGTCGACGGTCAGGTTGGCCTTGGCCAGTGCCTCGCGGACAGCCGGCTCGATACCGGTGAGCATGATGGTCGGCTCGACACCATTAACGGCGGTGGCGACAACGCGTGCGCGTGGGGTCAGACCCATGTCTGCGCCGGCCTTCTCAGAACCAACCAGGGTCAGTGCAGCGCCATCGACGATGCCGGAGGAGTTACCTGCGTGGTGGACGTGATTGATGCGCTCAAGCTGCGGGTACTTCTTCAGTGCAACTGCGTCGAAGCCACCCTGCTCGCCCATCATGGTGAAGGCTGCGCGCAGGCCGGAGAGGGACTCTGCGGAGACGCCCTCGCGAATGGTCTCATCGCGGTCGAGGATGGTCAGGCCGTTAGCGTCCTTGACTGGGACGACCGAGCGGTCGAAGCGGCCCTCAGACCATGCATTTGCGGCACGGGCGTGGGAGAGCGCTGCCATTTCGTCGAGGGACTCGCGGTCAAAGCCGTCGAGCGATGCAATCAGGTCAGCGGAGATACCCTGCGGGACGAAGTCGGTCGCGAACGAGACCTGTGCATCCATCGCCATTGCGCCGCCGTCGGACATCATTGGCACGCGGGACATGGACTCGACGCCGCCGGCGAGGACGAGCTCGTCCATGCCGGAGCGGACCTTCTGAGCAGCCAAGTTGATGGCGGAGAGGCCGGAAGCGCAGAAGCGGTTGATCTGGACACCGCCGGTGCGGTACGGCAGACCTGCGGTGAGTGCTGCGGTGCGGGCAATGTCCGCACCCTGGTCGCCGACCGGGCTGACGCAGCCAACGATGAGGTCGCTGATGCGTTCTTCATCCAGTTCTGGGAAGCGGTTGCGAATTTCGTCGATGAGGCCGACGAGAAGTGATACCGGGCGTACCTCGTGGAGGGAGCCGTCCTTCTTGCCCTTGCCGCGAGGGGTGCGAATTGCCTCGTAGATGAAGGCTTCGCCGCCCGGCTGAATGGTGGCGGAAGTCATGTGTTTTTACCTCACAGATTCGTCGTAAAGTGTCGTGCGTCACTCTATAACGAATGGCGGATTGCCGGGGGTGATTTGAGGGGTGCTGGGGAGAAAGTTGACTCGCTGTAGTCTCTCACCTGCGGTTATGGGAGAAACCGGGGGTAATTACATAAGTAGTTTTGGTGATGTGGCGCGAGAGTGGGGCGCGTTGCAATGTGGCAGGCGAATGGCGGGGGCTCGATTCTGCCTTAGGATTAGTTCGTGACTGGCGCACTCTTTGATGACATTGAGTTTCCTGTGTCGTCCGTCGAGGAGCTGAGTACCGTTTGCGACTTCGTCTCCAGCGTATTCGGGTGGAATTACGCCATGTACGGCGACGACTGCGCCGATACCAGCGATTCTGGCATCGTCAGCTGAATCAACGCCGAGGATCCCACCCGCGCAATCATGCCCCCTCATTCGAGCAGCGGATCTCGATGCCGCCTACGAGCAGGTCACGTCCGCGGGTGGCAAGATTGTCAAGGAACCATACGACTTCCCAGGTAGTTTTCGCTTTTGCTTCACGACGCCCGCCGGCCACGAACTCGGCGCGTGGACTCCGGCGGCGAAATTGACAGATACGCGAGATACCGTTAGCCACGCTCGTGCGTTGTGAATCAAAATCCCACTGTGCCGAAGTTCGGTGCTTCTAGTTTTCTTGAATCGTTGACCGTAGCTTCAAACCCAGTTGGCCGACCCTGCCCATCCATTCCGCGCGAGTTGAAACACGAGGAACAACAACTGTTGCGGGGCGTGTGCCCGCACCTTTTGCTAAAAAGTACTGATTAACTGTAGTGCTATCTCCGAGTTGGGTGTCCTTCGAAATATTCGGAATTCGTTGGAGAAGCTCGGGTTTTCCCGTGCCTAAATAGAACGGGAAAGTTGCCGAAAACGCTTTGCGGCCTAAGTACGTAACAAATACCGGGTCTGAAACAGCTCGGTCAATGTCCTCCGTGTGTCCCTCGCAGGTTATGCGGACGATGAATTCCGCATCGGCCAAGTATGTTCGGCGGACGACCACAGTCGCTCCGACACCGGGTTTGTAGGCAACCGATTTTGCTGACTTGGCTTTAAGTCCTTGGCTAATCGCTAGACGACGCCGAAAGTCCCACTCATCTTCACGCGAGCCGATGGTGTGGAAGTCGTCCACGAACGTAGGTCGGCGTTCTTCTCGAACAGTGAACTCGATATCAGAAATCCAGTCCGGCCATTCATTTCGGCGGTATCCAAGGCCACCAGCAATCAGTCCGCGGAGTGCAGTGGTTGTAGGCATTTTGTCAGTTTTGACGAAATTACCGGTGATGGCTGGTTTGCCCCAACTTTGAACTGGCCCAGCCAGCCGAATGAACACTGAATCAGTCATCAAAAACCCACTTCACGACGGTGTCGATGAGGTCGTCCAGCTGAGTCGGCTCGAGTTTGCCGAACTTGCCTTCAAGCCCTGGGAAAGTTCCAGCGAGGGCTTCAGTGGGGCCGAAGTTTCCGGCGTCAAAGCTTCGTGCTGCGGAATACTGTTGAGAAAGGGAAGTGATTGTAGCTGCGAGGAATCCTCCAGCTCCTTCGGGGATGACCGGAGTTTGGAAGTCATATGCAGTCCGGTAGCGCTGTTCTTCAGCGAGTACTAGGGCTGGAAGGACGTATGGGGCTGTGCTGTGCTCTTTGCCGCGTGGCTGGCCATAGATAGCTGATCGAATCAATTCCCGGACGTTTTCTCGAGAGTCTTCTGCATCGAAAGCTGACCAGCTTTCACGCAACTGTTTCTTATCGATACTGACTGTGCGGTAGAAAACGCCACTGGTGTACTGGCTAACTCCGAGATATGTTGCCCCAGTTCGATGTTGTGCCTCGTGTCGATCATCGACAGTTGAGAAGTAATCGGTATCGATGCTGGTCGCATGAGTTGTTACTGCTGGGGAGACGCTGAGGGCCGCTTCCGTTGTGTTTTGAGGGGAATTGGCGAACATTCGACCAAAGGCAGCGATTGCTAGTGATCCTGTTCGGTGCTCCTGAATAAAGTCGTTGACATCGGTTTTCTTGATGTCCTTTCCGCTCGTCAGGCTGGCCAGCACAGTCTGGGCGGCAGTATTGATCTCTTCATTTGACATCCACGTCGAACGAGCGGATTCAGCCTTTTGGGTTTGCGAATCAACGTCGCCAGAAGTCTTAGCTGGTGTTTCAGCTTTGGTGAGCTTGCCGACGATTGATCTCGCGTTTTTCAGTGCAGCCTTCCGGTCAACGTCGGGGTTCAGTTCAAGGACTCTTTCGACGATTTCTTCGGCGAGTTCACCCGAGCGGATGCTTAGGTCCATTGACGCGTTTTCGTAGCGTAACCGGATGCTGCGCTTAATCGATTGAGAAGAATGGAGGGCTCGAAGAACTCCGCCCTGGTTAATTCGTTTTGGGGTTCCGGTGTCATCACGGTTTAGATTGCTGAATGGGATTGCGGTGACGATGCTGAGGGTCAAGTTATGGGGCATGGAGTTTAGGCCTTTCTCGGGGAGTTGTTTATGCCTCTACGACAGAATTATGTTGTTGCGTTGTCTTTGTTGTCGTTATCTGCGTTGGAGGAGGTCTCTGGAATTTCAGCGAAGTAAGAGAAATAGTCTCGCAGCATTCGGCGCCTAATGTTCTGTGACTCAGGCGTGAATCCATTGCCCCAATATAGGAAGGTCCGGAACAGGTCGTAGTAGTCGAGCGCCGGAATAGGTCCGGGCAGGGCAGTTGCAATTTTCAAGATACGCGAAACGTTAAGAATTGCCTCTTCCGCATCGAGTGAATAGATGAATTGCAGGCGCTGGCCAACGGAGTCGAGGTCGTCGGGATTAGCCTCAAATTGTTCGCCAGTTTTCTTCGCTTGAGCAATTGAGACTTGTCGAGCCCAATGCCCGATCCTCCGAATCTTCTTTTGTCCATTTGTGTCTGTTGTGTTCGGTGGTCGGTAGTGAGGAACTTGGTCGAATTCTGCTACCAAAGCAAAGAGACGAACGAGTGATGTTATTTGATGGTCGGAAAGTGTCGGATCTGCATACGGAAGAACATGCGGATAGGCATAGTGCTCGGTTGCTGGTGAGGCTCCGCGACGCAGCTCTGCTCGAGTCTTTCTCCAACGGGGTGACTGGATATTTGCGTCGTCTCGTAAGGCGAGAACGCTGGCTAACCGCGTTGCCCACATTGTGTGGACACTATTAGCTTCGGAAGATGTCATTAGAAACTCTCCTCGGTACTGGCCGGCTTGGGTATTAAGGCTTGTAATCCATTTCGGAGTTGCGCTCGGACATATGCGATTCGTGCTGGCTCCTGAATGGAATGGGGATTGACAACTTCATCAAATGCGCACAACGACGCGTCAATACAGCGGTCTCTGAGGTCGGTTGGCATCTCGTAGCTGTGCGTAAAAGGTGAAGGAGACTGAGCTTTATAGAATCTGCGAGCGTCGTTCAATATGTCCTGGTAAACCGCTGAAATATTGCGCCAGAAAGCGTTTGAAGCGTCCTGCTTTCGGTCAATCATGTCATCTAAAACTGCGGGTGGGTACTTAGATTTCGTGGGTTTCCTGCTAAACACTTGACATACCCTGCGATGCAGCTGGTTGATAAGTTTAGCTTGAAGCTGAATGTCCTCTTGTAAGTCTTCGTCGACATCGAATGCCCATTCCGCAGATGAGGGAAAGAAAACTTCGCTGGCGCGAATATTTGGTGAGCTAGCTGTACCTGCAATTAGGTGTTGTGCGAAAATGAGCGGCGCGTCGTTGGGTAAGCGGGATAATGCGCGGCTTGAGATTCGAGCATGCACTTTGTTTGAACGGTTATTTGCGGCCCACTCAACGGCAAGGTCAGTGTTGTCTCGCCCCAAGTCGACACGAACTAAGGTTTCGCCGCCTTTTTCACGCGTTTCATACAGGTAGAACGGGTCAAGTGTATTGCGCTGATCCCACCATTCTTTGTATGTCGTTTTATTTGTGCCCATCTCGGGTTTGAAGTACCACTCTTCGGGGATGCCGCCTGTGCGAACTCCATTAAGTACCCCATCTTCCCAATGGCATGCTGGAGCATTGGAGCTCCATGTGGCTCGCCAAAGTGGATGCGCCTGATTTGGAGCATCCGGGAGTGTGGAATTGTTGCACGTTCGATCTGCCCAAGCCGGAAGGCCACTGCCTTTTACCCATGATGTCGGTATTTGGTACAGCAAGGTTTCCAGAAGGGTATCTCCGGTTTGGATAACCTCAGTCGCGGTGTAATCGGCGCCCACAAAACGCATGCCTGGAGCTCCCATTTGGCATTTGTCTCCTGCGTAGTTGTTATTTCCCGCCATTGAGAGGTGGTGGTACACCACGAGGGCTAGCAGAGCGTCGGGCAGTGCTAAGGCTGGAGTCCCGTCATTGATTAGGTTCCAGTACGTCTCGCCCTCGTCGGGGAGCATTGCCGGTGAGAGCTTTTTAATAGGGAAATGTCCAGCCATCAGTAGGTGGGCTTTGTCCTTTGGGCCATCGCATGGCAGTGGTGGACGTTGAAGAAAAGGCTGAATTGAATCAAAGGGGTCGCAGCCCGGAGCTAAATCTGTAATTGCCTGGTCGACAGCATTTTCTGGTAGGCCGCCCTGAACAATTTCTTCGATTGGGGTTGATGTGTGACGTAAAGCCACTGCTGTGATCGCAGCGAGGAAACGTAACTGCGCCGTGAACTGATATGCGGCGCCATCGACGCTGATGGCGGTGTCTTGCTTATGTGATGAAAGAAGGAGGTCTCGAACGGTTGAGCGACCGTTCGGTGTTCTTAGGAAGGGTGAATCCGTGAGAGCATTTATCTTCATTCGTAGTTCACTTTCGCTAGGTACTGCTTTATGGTACCGATGAGGTTAATACGTCGCAAGCAATTGCCGAATATAAGTATTAATAAAACTGGTTGGCTATTTGAGAGTGCCTCCACGAGCGCGGAGAAGGTGTGCAAATAGCCGAATATAACGAAGTACCTCCACGAAAGCGGAGACCAGTTTCACTGTACCGTTGATGCTGTAAATAGAGAGGTTTTCATGACAGCAACAGTATTTCTGACTAAGGTTCCAGTGCATTCTTTGCTTTCGCGAAGAATAAACAAGAAAAAGAGCTTTGTCCCGTCGTCGATTGACTCTCCGTTGTTCCGACACAGGGCTGTGATGAGCCTCTTTGGGGAGTTTGATGCAAATCCCAGACAGACAGGAAAAATTCTTTTCCGAGTTGATTTCACTGCAGGTCACCCCCCGTACTTCCTTATCCAGTCTTCGGTGGAACCTGTACATCTCGGTGAGCTTCGAGGGGCTGAAAGTCGTACTGTGGAATTATTCGACCTTGAGCCCGGTCAGCCAGTTGTCTTTCGTGTAGCTGTCAATGCAGTTCGTCGAAAGCGTGAACAGCATGATGGAAAGATGAAGACCATCGTGACGCCCGTGCCATATGACCAAGAGATAGACGCAATTGAGCAGGGGCGGACAACAATTACTCCGTGGATTCAGAACAAACTCGCTGGAGCCTTGAAGGAGGTGCAGTTGGTTAACCATCAGCGAGAGGTGCTGAAGGCCACCGAACGGGAGTCTTCCCGAATGGCCATTCAGGTTGATGTTTTGGATGGTGCTGCGCTTGTCGACGATCCAGAGGCTCTAAACAGATTGATTCTCGAAGGTGTCGGCAGGGAAAAGGCGTATGGCTGCGGGATGCTAAGCGTGAAGGCAATTCCATGAGTGACTCACTTGTCCATTCCGAGCTTTGGGCAAAGAAGGGTGAGAACGCTGAGACGTATCCGCTTTTAGCACACATGCTTGATGCAGCTGCGGTAGGTACTTACTTGTTTAGGCATTGGCTTCGACCCGAGCTGCGCTTCCAAATAAGCGATGCACTGGGAGAAAATGCGGAGTGCATCGTGGCCTGGGTAGTGGGTATGCATGATTTAGGAAAAGCCAACCCGCTATTTCAGTTTCAGCACATGCGGGACGATGAATCGTGGCGAAAAGTCCGATCCGAGATTCGTGACAGTGGAAATTACGAACCCGTTCCACGGGAGAAGATGGAGCGCTGGAATAGGTACAGCGATCTTCGTAGGCATGAACGCGTATCTGCAATCGGTATCGGCGGAATGAATCTCGGGGATTCAACCATCGGAGAACAGTGGGCGACACTGCCAGCTTTAGGTCATCATGGCTACTTTACCCTTCCCTTCCGTGGAAAGATGCATTCATCCTCCATGAAACGTGCCGATGAGATGCTCAAATGGGAAGGATGGAAGACTGCGCACGAGAATATTCAAGAGTGTTTTGAGAGGGCCGTCGGGGTATCGCGAAACGAACTTCCCGAAGAGTGTGACCCTGCGGTTTCTATCCTTTTATCTGGACTGACCGTGCTGGCTGATCGTTTGGCATCAAATAATGAGTGGGTTGAGAACGCGCAAGCAGCCACAAGCCGAGGTGAGCTTAATCTCAATGACCCAACCGAGTGGTATCGAGTTCAGCTCGAGAGGGCAGACGAATACGTCCGTGAAAACCTTGGCATCTACTCTGGCTGGGAATCGCAGGAGCACGCAGAGTCAGTTATTCTGCAGCAACGTAGTCCACGGCACATCCAGAAAATAGTTCGTGACGCTGGTGACGGGCTTGTCGGAGTCATGGCTCCGACTGGAATCGGGAAGACAGAGGCGGCTCTGCTTCGCCATGCGCAGAAGAATGAGCGCCTCCTGTTTTTACTGCCAACCCAAGCAACAACGAATGCATTAATGAGACGTGTGCAGCGTGCTTTTTCTAGCACGCCGAACGTAGCGTCGTTGGCTCATAGCCTCGCGAGTGTTGAGGATTTTTACGACACCCCAGTAAGTAGCTTCCATGATGATACGGAAGGGGATCCTAGCTGTAGAGAATCTGGCGGACTGTATCCCGCATCATTCGTGAGAGCCGGGATGTCACGACTGATGGCAGCTGTATCGGTGGGAACGGTTGATCAGAGTTTGAAAGCCGGACTCCGTACAAAATGGCTACATTTACTATTATTGTCCTTGGCCAATGCCCACATCGTTGTTGACGAAGTTCATACGCTTGATCATTATCAGACAGAGCTGCTGAGCACTGTTCTTGAGTGGCTTGGCAAAGTTGGTGCACGAGTAACTCTTCTGACTGCTACCTTCCCGAGCTGGCAATACAGACGACTTGTACATGCATACTCAGGAGTGAATGTTGACAAACCTGCTGAGTTTCCCGCAGTAGCGGTTGTTCGTCCTCGTCGCCAAGTTCAAAGTGTGCAGCGGGAGGAATGCGCACTAGAGCATAATTCTGGGGGCGAACGGGTCAAGAAGGCTGAGGAGTCTAAAGTAGTTTCAGTTCTGCCGTTTGATGTTCTACGACGAGATATAGAACTTAATCACACAAAGATCAGTCACTCCGACAATTGCCGTGCTCATGCGGAATGGGTAATCCAACAACGCTTACGGTTCCCGCAAGCACGTATTGGAGTAATTGTGAACCAAGTGGATTGGGCTCAATCAGTAGCGAGACAATTGTCCGATGCAGGGCACAATGTAGTCGTGCTACATTCCGCGATGACTTCGGAACATAGACGTCGTAACGCAGAGTTGCTGGAAAAAATAATCGGACCTAACGGTAACGCCACTGGTGTGACCGTCGTAGGTACGCAGGCGATTGAAGCCTCGCTCGATATTGACATGGATATTTTGACTACGGATTTGTGTCCTTCAGCTTCGCTGATTCAGCGAATCGGTAGGGTGTGGCGAAGGCAAGATACGTCAAGAAGCGAAAGAATTCCTGGGATTCACACTCCATTGATTCGAGTGGTCGATGGTGTTGAAGTAAGCGAAAAACTGCGATATCCGTATTACAAAGCGGAGATGCTTCGCACATCGCGGTGGATCCAGCAGCATCGAGTTCTGAAGATGCCGGAGGAGTGTCAGGAATTCGTGGATGCTGCTTCAGTGAGTTTTGACGATTTGAAGAACCCGTCTGCAACGGATGCTGATTTCGATCAGGTTGCAGCTGAAAGCCTAATGGCGCGTAAGGGTAAAAGCGTCTCTTACGAAGTCGAAGAGATCCTAGACCCGGAATACCGCATGGCCAATCTCCATGAGAACTTTAGTAATGAGTCTGCTCTATCTTTGGATGGTGGTGATGCTAGAACTCGCCTTATCGAGGAGGAGTCAGTGCGAGTTATTCTCCTGGATTCCGGGGACAGCATTCCAGGCGGATGGCAAGGAGATGTCGAGGAACTGAGATCGATTCGCAGCGGGGATCGTGAGCGAATCCGCAAAGCGCTAAGGGCTTCTATGCCGATGAGACAGAGCAAGTTTTCGCAGATTGAGTCTCCAATCTCACTGGCCGATGCTAAAACCCTCTTGAGTCAGTACTATGCCGTCGAGGCGCATGAACTCTACGATTCTTTGGTTGGTTTCCTAGGATTCAGCGGGAAAGCGACCGGTGCGTAGTGACTTATTCAGAGGAAGCTATTGCATTCTCTCAAATTCCAGCAGGACACCAGGTTCGTTTTGAAGATAGAGTTAGTTTCCTCTACCTCGAGCGATGTAGCGTGCGCCAGGACAAGACCGGTGTTGTCGCTTATTCGAAAGTCGAAGGCGAGTCGCTGATTCAGCGTGTGCAATTACCGGTTTCAGGTTTGGCTGTGCTGCATTTAGGGCCTGGGACGAGCATTTCAGCGGCGGCCATGACTTCGTGTACCCGTGCAGGGGTGACAGTCATGTTCACCGGTGGGGGAGGAGTGCCTTCTTATTCCTACTCTGTACCATTGACGAGCTCTGCTCGATGGGCGATTGCCCAAGCCAAGCTTGTATCATCGGAACGTAACCAGAGGAAAGCTGCGGTTATCCTGTATCGGCGCCAGCTTGGGTTGGACATTGATTCCGAAGAGACCAGCATCGCCGTGATGCGTGGACTCGAAGGCCGGATGATGAAACAGACATATCGGTCTTTAGCTCGAGAGCATGGTGTCAAGGCTTTTCGGCGTGATACTACAGCTGAAGATTCAGTGAACTTGTGCCTCAATTTGGCGAACTCAATGTTATACGGCTGTGCCGCTTCCGCCTGCCAAGCTTTGGGGATTAACCCTGCGCTGGGAGTAATCCATCGTGGCGATGCCCGTTCTTTGTTGTTCGATCTGGCTGATTTATATAAACCTGAAGTTTCGCTTCCGTTGTCTTTCCGATGCTCGAAAAGTGGTGACGCTCTAAAAGAAGTTCGGAAGGAAATTCGCCGTGAGATTCATCGAAGGGGCATGTTGAAAGAGATGATTGGAGTATTAATGGAGATTCTCGAACCGTATCTGCCAGAAAGAGACGATGACCGGTTGATTGCGGGACGGGGCGACGAAGTGGCTGGGCATACACAGTATGGAAATCGACCCCAGTAACAGTAGGCGCATCCCTTATGTTTTTGGTACTTACTGCATCTAATTTGCCGGAACATCTCCGAGGGTATCTAACTCGTTTCTTAGTTGAAGTTGATACTGGAGTTTTTGTAGGTAACGTGTCGAGACGCGTTCGTGATAATCTATGGAGCCGGTGCAGCCGAGCTATAGGGGAGGGACGTCTAACGATGATTAATAATGATCCCACCCGAGAGCAGGGGTTCGCCGTAAATACGATGGGGAGTAATCGCCGAGTGATTCAGGACTTCGATGGTCTGTTGCTGCCTGTGACCTTATCTGCCGAAACTCGCGGACTTGAAGAAACTTCTTCGTAAAACCGCAGGTCGGGAACTCTCTTCTCCGCACACGCGGAGGTATTTCCAAATTCGACCGCACCGGAGAAGCAACCCCCAACTCTTCTCCGCACACGCGGAGGTATTTCCTGGAAGAACTCAGACAGCAACAGCAGCAGGAGCTCTTCTCCGCACACGCGGAGGTATTTCCATCAGCCATGCCCTTAACAAACGTCAACAGCACTCTTCTCCGCACACGCGGAGGTATTTCCAAGGTGGTGGGGTAACGATGAAGATTGAGTGGCTCTTCTCCGCACACGCGGAGGTATTTCCTGTTATTCGAGACACTGACTGCGTGGTCAAATCTCTTCTCCGCACACGCGGAGGTATTTCATGAAATTCCCGGCTCATCGGTTCTCCTCCTTCCCTCTTCTCCGCACACGCGGAGGTATTTCCTAAGCCGCCTTTTCCTTCGTGAGACGCTTTTCCTCTTCTCCGCACACGCGGAGGTATTTCCGAACGAGCCGACGTTTCCGCCCACTTAACCTCCTCTTCTCCGCACACGCGGAGGTATTTCCTGAACCCACAACGTTAAAGGGCCACGCACCCGCTCTTCTCCGCACACGCGGAGG
>NZ_KV796550.1:109649-110107 GCF_001809225.1 Corynebacterium sp. HMSC077G07
CTCTTCTCCGCACACGCGGAGGTATTTCCGCTCATGCCGCAGCCGCTCCCACACCTCATCGCTCTTCTCCGCACACGCGGAGGTATTTCCGTGTTCACCCCGGGCGCTGACCTGCCGCCGGCCTCTTCTCCGCACACGCGGAGGTATTTCCAAGCGCATCAGGTTAATGAACAGGGCGAGCTTCTCTTCTCCGCACACGCGGAGGTATTTCCACAATCTGGCGGGCAAGGTTCGGCAACTGCTGCTCTTCTCCGCACACGCGGAGGTATTTCCAAACAAACCGGCGCAGTCGAACGCTCACTCCCCTCTTCTCCGCACACGCGGAGGTATTTCCGGAGTTGAAAATCTGGCCCATCTCACCCATCGCTCTTCTCCGCACACGCGGAGGTATTTCCAGCAATCCCAGAAGGACAAGCCGGACTCGTATCTCTTCTCCGCACACGCGGAGGTATTTCCAA
>NZ_KV796550.1:110207-110666 GCF_001809225.1 Corynebacterium sp. HMSC077G07
CTCTTCTCCGCACACGCGGAGGTATTTCCGCTGAAAACCATCCTGAGAATCAGGCAACGGCCTCTTCTCCGCACACGCGGAGGTATTTCCCATGAGATGGTCTGCCACATGAGGTACTTGCCCTCTTCTCCGCACACGCGGAGGTATTTCCTTGCCCTACGCTAACCCGATTCACTGGGGTTGCTCTTCTCCGCACACGCGGAGGTATTTCCGAGGTTCTAGCGGACGCGGTTGATAAGCGGGTCTCTTCTCCGCACACGCGGAGGTATTTCCATCGGAGTCTTTCGGCGCGAGGGCTGAGTCCGCTCTTCTCCGCACACGCGGAGGTATTTCCGATTGGTGACCGTATTGGCTGTGAGGAGCCGGCTCTTCTCCGCACACGCGGAGGTATTTCCAGAACCAATAGTGAAATACGGGGTAACACCGTCTCTTCTCCGCACACGCGGAGGTATTTCCAAG
>NZ_KV796550.1:110766-231062 GCF_001809225.1 Corynebacterium sp. HMSC077G07
CTTCTCCGCACACGCGGAGGTATTTCCAAGGTCAAAGGCGTGTACCGTGGCAGCGCGCTCTCTTCTCCGCACACGCGGAGGTATTTCCCGAGCAAGTGGGATATAAGCCTCGCCGCCGGTCACTTCTCCGCACACGCGGAGGTAGTTCTCAGGTACCAAGCGTCAAGCGCGGCACCCACCTTGTGGCTCAGCCTCACCCCTACCGCTTCCGCAGCACCAACACCAGGTTCGACACCGCGAACTCGCGCAGCACCGGCACGTGCACCATCCACCAGGCCCACCACGGGTGGTAGCGCGGGAAAGCGGCCAGCAGCTCGCAGTCGCCGGCCTCCGCGGCAGCGCGCGCCCACTTCAATCCTTCACCGCAACCGACCTTGAACAGGGACTCGCCAAAGTAGTTCTTTGGTCGCTTGCCGTGCTTCTTCTCATACATGCGCCGCGCGCGGTCGCCACCCAGGTAATGCGTCATCCCCATCTCGTGGCCGCCGAACGGGCCGTACCAAATGGTGTACGAGTAAACGACCAGTCCGCCCGGCTTGGTTACACGCAGCATTTCCTCGCCCATCGTCCATGGCTCGGGCACGTGCTCGGCGACATTCGACGAGTACGTCAGGTCAAACGCGTCATCGCGAAACGGCAGTTCCAGCCCCGATCCGCGTACCGACGACTCCAGCTTGATACCCGCCGCCGCCATCTCGCCCACATCGGGTTCGCAGGTGTAATATTCCACGCCACGCTGGGCAAATGCTCGGCCAAAGTACCCGGGGCCGCCGCCGACATCAAGAATGCGCTTGCCGCGCAGTGCGGTATTCGTCGTAACGCTTGACGACGCGCCCGTTGTCTCCCCGGTGTCCGCCGACCCCGCCGCACCATCCGCCCCAGCTGCGATGCCTTCTAGGAGACCGATGGTGTCCTCGGCCAGGTGCCCGTAGAAGATATCGGGATCGGTTTGCTCGTATTTGAAGTCGTTGAGCAGCCCGAATGAGCGCGACAGCGTAGCAAAGCTGCGCAGCTCTTTCAGAGCGGGCGGGACGATAAAAGCGGGAAAGCGAAAGCTGGTCACGTCAAACAATCTAATGGACTGGTTGGGTTTGGGAGTATGGATTTGAGCTAAAGCGGCAACGAAAGCCGCGCCGAGCGTTAGGCTCATATTGTTATGAAAATCTTACTGTTGTGTTGGCGCGACACCGGCCATCCCGAAGGTGGAGGTAGTGAGCGCTATTTGGAGCGCGTCGCAGGTTACCTTGCCGACCAAGGCCATACTGTGGTGTTCCGCACGGCCAACTACCCAGGCGCACCAGCCCTTTCGCGTCGTGATGGCGTGACTTTCTCCCGCGCTGGTGGAAACTTCTCCGTCTACGTGCGATCCTGGACCGCGATGCTGGGTGCGCGATTTGGCGTGGGCCCAATTGCCAAGGTGCTCGGCGGCAAGCCGGATGTCGTGGTCGATACCCAAAATGGCGTCCCCTTTTTCGCTCGGATATTCTCCGGCGCGCCGACGGTGCTGCTGACACATCACTGCCACCGTGAGCAGTGGCCAGTGGCAGGGCCGATTATCAGCAAGCTGGGGTGGTTCATCGAATCGCGGTTGTCGCCGATGATTCACCGCCGCTGCCGCTACATCACCGTTTCCGAGCCAAGTGCCGCTGAACTGGTAGAACTCGGAGTGTCGCCGGGGCGCATCGCGGTAATCCGCAATGGTGTGGACCCGATTCCGGAGGAGTTGCAGTCGACCGAAATCATGGCGGACCTATCCGAGTGCGACGGTCCAGCACCGCATTTGGTGACGCTGTCGCGATTGGTTCCGCATAAGCAGATTGAGCACGCCATCGATGTGCTTGCAGATCTTGTACAAGATCGTCCAGGTGCGATTCTCGATGTTATTGGCTCGGGATGGTGGCACGACAACCTGGTGGAATATGCCCGTGACAAGGGCGTTTCGGACCACGTGGTATTCCACGGGCAGGTCACCGAGGCGGATAAACACCGCATCCTCTCCAAGGCGTGTCTGCACCTGATGCCTTCGCGCAAGGAGGGCTGGGGGCTCGCCGTCATCGAATCGGCGCAGCACGGCGTGCCGACGGTCGGTTACCGTTCCTCGGCGGGCTTGCGCGATTCGGTCAACGACGGTGAAACTGGCCTGCTGGCCAGCGATGAAGCGGACCTAATTACCAAGACGCGACAGATTCTCGATAACGGTGAACTGCATCGCGCAATGTCCAAGGCCTGCGTCGCCCGTGCCGCGGAATTTGGCTGGGACAAGACCGGTGAGGCAGTTCTGAATGTCTTGGAAAACCCAACACTGGACAAGCTGCTACCTGCGGCGGGGCAGTAGCGCTTCCATTACTCCAGTCAGTAGTCCCGCCAGCAGCCCAGCGAGTAGGCAAAGAGTCCAGATTCCAAAGGCTGTCCACGCAGCTGCATAGGCCCCCTGGCTTGGTTGTGTGGCCGGCTCGATTACACCGGGGACATGGTATAGCTGCAGGTCAGGTGTTTCATAGACGGGGTCTAACGCTGCCACAATGTCAGCGGAGTCGCCGAAGTTGCCGGGCGAATTCTCCACTAGGACCCAGCCAACGCCTTGGTCTCGAAGACTCTGGAGCGCAGACTCAAGCTCCTCGTGTCTCTTCGCACCACCGAGCAGCGTGCGCTCAACGGTTGTGGCTCCCTCGCCAGACACCGACTGCCCAGAGACAATCAGTTCGCCGGAGCTCACCACCGGAGCGGGCAAAATCTTCGTAGCCGGGTCGAGGACAGGACGCCCATTAATAATGCGGTAAGAACCGGCAGGTAGAACCGCAACGCGATCGTCGTCAAGCGCGACCACACCGGAAACCGCCGACCATCCTTCCCATGACGGAATGGGGCGGAGTGGAGCGACATCGGCGGGCAGCGTGGGGACAGCGGCGATGATGATGAGCGCGCTGACGCCAGTAGCCAACCACTGGCCGATGTTGGCGGTGGTCCCGCGAGCGCGGCGTGCCAGGTATTCCGCACCGCTTGCGGCGAGGATGACATAGGCGGGGACGGCGAGCGCGATCCACTTTTGCGTATCACGAAGCAGGCCCGCGCCCGGGATGTGCTCCAGCGCCCAACCCATCATCAAAATGCCCGGCGTTGTTGCGGCGAGAGCGACGAGCATGATGGCCGTGGCGCCAGTGATAATCAGCCCCCGCCAGCGCTCTTGCGAATGCCAGGCACGACGGAATCCCAGACCCATAAGCACCAGGAGTGCCAGCACCATAATCGCCGAAAAACCAACCTCGCGCGTCAGTGGCACAGCCTGCTTATTCCAGATGCCACCCAATCCCAACAGGCTGCCGAGCGTGCCGACGTGTGCCTCTGCTCTGGCCGCAAATGCGGCAGCGCCAGCCGCATCGGAGGACCCAGCTGCACTCGGGTTCAGCAAAGATGCCACTAGCCACGGTGAACTGACCGCTACTGTTGTGGCCACAATCCAAGCGCGGTCGCGGTTATTGCGAGCGGTAACAATGCCGGTGATACCAGCCAAAAGGGCACCGGTCGGCGTGAGACCCGCAGCGGCAATTGCGCTGGTGCGCCACAAGGCACTACCCATCTGCGTTGCCAGAACAACTGCCGGAAGCAGCAATACGGCGATGACCAGTGACCACTGTCCCTGGAGCAAACGCTCGACCACAAACGGGTTCCAGAGCAGCATCGTCGGTGCAATCAGCTGGCTGGCCAAGCTCGGAGTCATGGGTACAAGGCCCGCACCGGATGCGCTACTGGTGCCCGAGCCGTGGCGAGTGAACCTGCGGGCGAGCTCAGCAGCTGCAAGACCACCAATCAAACAGGCGCCCACCATGCCGAAGCGCACCCAATGGCTGGCATCCACAAAGTAGCCCAGTGCCCACAGTGCGGTGTCCTGCGGAACAGCTCGTGCCGCAGCGGGGCCGAGTCCCAGGGCTGCGTCGGTAAGCGGTGGGTGATTGGGGATGACCATGTCGCGCAGCAGAAACATCGGTGCCCCAAAGCGACCATCGGCCGGGGCCTTGTGGGGCACAAAGAGCGGCCAGCACACGGCAGCGGTCAGCAGGAGAATCCACGACAACACAAAAACCCAGGCGACTCGCTCCGAATGAGAGCGAGCCGACTGGGTCAGAGTAGTGCGGAAACGTTGTGTCACGTGCCCTATATTAAATTATTTTTCGCTTTCCTCAGTGAAACTTAGGGTAAGCGAGAGCCTTGAGGCACCGTAGTTCGGCGTCTTAGGCAGACTTGCTGCGAACACGGAAGCCAATCACGATGAGAACCAGGCCGAGGATACCGAGGATCCACGGTGCGACAGTGCCACCGATAGTCAGCGACTTACGGGCTTCCTTAGCACGGTCCATCTGGCGGCCCTTGGAGCCTTCGTCCCACTGAGCGGTGTACTTCATCGCGGTACGGTTCTGCTCCTTGGCTTCCTTTTCACGGCCAGCCTTGGAAGCAATTTCTTCAGCTTCCTTGTCGTCCTTGGCGTAGAACATGAACATCTCTTCAGTACCGTTGACGATCACGCCAGAAGTCGGCTCGACGCGGACAGTACGGACGTTGGTGTAGTAACGATCCAGCTCGACGTCGTCGTCACCCTCCAGACCCCACTTGTGAGCCGGGAAGCTCAGGCGCATGGAAGCCAGCGAGGACTTGTCAGCCTCGGTGAGCTTGCGGCCGTCGCGAGTGAAGTGCTCGGTCAGGGACTCGTAGAGGTTCTGCGGCGGAATGGTCATGGAGTACTTGTAAACCTTGACGCCATCCTGAGTTTCCTCACCGACGAAGTCAATCTCGAAGTTACGCATCGCCTGGACGTCGTAGTACGGGTAGGACTTCTTCTCAGCACCAAACGGGAACTGGTACTGGATGCCCGGACGGGTGAACGTCGGCGGCTTGGTGTCCGAACCACCCTGCGGTGCGTTAATAGCAACGCTGGAGATCGGGTCATCTACCGGGTACGCAGTGCTGCGGTCGACGGTGATGCGGTCGAGGGTCGCATTGATGAGGTTCTTCGGCTCTTCGCGGTCATCGCGCAGCAGAGTGGTACCGACCTGGAGAGTTGCAATCTTGTCGTCAGCCGGCTCCTCGATCTCAACGTGGCGCTTCGACTGCATCGGAGTCTTGTCGTTGATGAAGCAGTGGACCGGGAGATCGCGCTTCTCTTCGTCCGTCTCTGCCTTGCAGCGCGGGTCATTCTTGCGGTTTGGCGTTGGCTCATTCTTGCCCAGCTGGCTGGAGTCCAACAGAGTGCCGTCGCGCACCTCCGTGATGGTATCGCTCACAGTGTCAAGTGGGATGACCCGGAGGCGAGGCACCAGGAAGGTTGGCAGAAGGACGGCAATGACAATCAATGCAGCACCGATGATAATCAGTGCATGTCCGAGAGTTCTCTTCATCAGTGGATAGTCCTTTAACTGTACGTAACTTTCTGCTGCAAAACCTAGCAGGAAGTTAGGAGTTATGTGGTGTGTTTTTTAAAAATAACTTGTCGGGAAAACAAAAGAGTTTTGGAAAAACCGGCCTGAACAGGACTTATTTCATAATAAAATACAAGTGATTTTACTCATTCCGGTATCCGTGTAAGAAAGTACTATGACGTCCAAGGCATATGCGGCAGCGCCAAACGCTGGGCAAGACACAGTGTCGAGCTCTGTGCCGAACTCTACGCCGAACACTGTATCCAGCTCGGGATCCAGCACTGCATCGAGCTCTGCCACCACATTCCGCCCAGGCTTCCTGCCTTCGCTGGAGGGCCTGCGAGCTGTGGCTTCGATGGGCATCATCGGCACGCACGTCGCATTCCAGACCGGGCATGATGTGGGAGCCCTGTGGGAGCGCATCCTCGGCCGCTTCGACTTCTTCGTGGCCGTATTCTTCGTGCTGTCCGGATTCCTGTTGTGGCGTTCTCACCGCTCGGGTTACGGCGGAATTCCCCGTCGTAAAGCATTGTCCGATGCCGACGGCGGACGGAAGAAGAGCTGGGCGAAGTACTACAAGAAGCGCGTCGCGCGCATTATGCCCGCGTACTGGGTGCTAGTGCTTATTGTGCTCATCGCACTGCCGGTGGGGCGCGGCGCGGATCTCAAGATTTGGCTAACAAATCTGACGCTGACACAGGTGTATTTCTCCGGCTCGCTGCACGGTGGGTTGACGCACCTGTGGTCGTTGTCGGTGGAGGTCGCGTTCTACATCTCGCTGCCGCTGTTTGCCATTGGGCTTAGCCGGTTGGACCCGCATCGCCAGCAGGGGCGCCGCATAGTGGCAATTTCCCTGCTTGCGATCTTGAGCTTCGGCTGGCCCTACCTGCCACTGCCGTACCCAGAAGGCGTTAACCCGCATATTCAGCCGATTGCCTACTTTTCCTGGTTCGCAGCTGGCATGATTCTCGCCGAGCTGGAATCGCTCCAGGGCGTCGATACCGATGCCGCCCGCGCGAAGGTGGAGACCATGCAGCGCTGGGCACGCCGCCGTTCGCTGTGGCTGGCGATCGCCGTTGGTGCGCTGGTTCTGGCTTCCTACCTGGGTCCCGAAGGGCTAGTCGAGCTCACCAACTGGGAATTCACCCGCCGCCTGCTGTGCGGTCTGGTCTTCGGTGCCGCCATCATCGGCCCCTGGACGATAGCGCCGGAGTCTCGCTTCCTTGAACACCCCATCATGCAGGCGCTAGGGCGCTGGTCGTACGGTATCTTCCTCTGGCACGTGGCGATGCTCTCCATTGCATTCCCGCTGCTTGGCGTGAAGCTGTTCACCGGACATCTGCTCAGTGTCACCATTGTCACGGTCGCACTGTCGATTCCGGTGGCCGCCGCCTCCTACGCGCTCGTCGAGGAACCTGCCCGCCGCTTCTTCGCACGCGTCTGGGTCAACCGCTAACGGCTTTTAATCAGCGGTGTTGTCGGTGTCGCTAGCATCTCTGTCGGTGTCGTCATCAGCACCGCCACCGGAAAGCATCGAGCAGCACGCCACGATTGTCAGCGCCGCCGTCAGCAGTAACTGAAGCGGCCAGCCGGCACCGGCGTAGTCATCCTTTGGCCATGGGTTCGCCGCCAGCACCAAGCCCGCAATCGACATCATCGCAGCAAGCGCCACAATTAGTGCATTTCGCACGTTCAGCCATGGCTTGACGACGTCCCCACGCTTCCGTGCCCAGAAAACCGCACCAAGGGTAGCGGCAACCACCACGAGGGCAACGACCACGCCAGGCCAGCTGGATACCAGGGTCACTGTCGCGGCAGCCGCAATGCCAAAAGCCGCCCGCGGCAAGTCATTGCCCAGCGAAGATGCGGAAATCGGGGCGGTGAGAGCGAATCGTCGCCAAGCGAAAGCCAGCCCCACAGCGACCAGTGCGTACACAGCTGCGAGTGCGCCGCCTGCGAGGATTCCAGTACGCCAGGTCTGCTGCGGTGGATAGGTCAGCTCGACTGCACCACCAATTCCAGCCGGAATCGTCCAACCCTGCTGCCAACCAGAGACCGTTACCGGCTTCATGGCGGCACCTCCGACACGAAGTTCGTGGCCAGCATTGACAGAGATTGGCAGCCACACGATGCGATCGTGGTCGGCAGCCTCAATGGGATTGTTCAGGTCGATTGGCGTGGCTTTCTGCTGCTCAGCTGACGGTGCGAAGTAGTCAGTCGAGGTGAGCGATACCCAATCGGACTTGGCATCGATGCGCCATGGCCCCGGCGAGAGCTCAATCTCTTCACCACAGGTCAGCCCGCGGTGATCAGAACCGTCACCGCGCTGGAGGCTGGCCCACGGGTCTCCGATGCTGCTGCGGCAGGTATCAGCATCGACCTTCACCTTTACCGGCTTCGGAACGGTGAACAGGCGCACCAGCGTGCCCTCGTGAATCTCCTGGCCAAAGACCCAACGCTGAGCCAGCGACGAGGAATTCGGTACCACCGGGACACGAACCGGCGTGAGGTCCTCCGCTATATCCTCGGCGGAAAGCTCCGCTTCTTCATCGGAATCGGGGTTGCTGGATTCGAATGCGTCGAAGCCAGTGTCCCGCTTTGGAATCACCAGTCCTAGCTCGGAGATAGCAAACCCCACAGGAGCAATCTTTGCTGTGATGAGCACAGATGTGGTCTTGCCGCCGGGCAGCGGAATGCGGGTCGTCTCACCCGGGACCAACTGTACGGAGCTGGAAGCTGTATCGGTCTGGATGCGCAGTTGCGCCGGAACGCGAGCACCGGTCAGGCTGAGCACTGCGTTATCGGTCGGTTCCTTCCACGACAGCTTGACCCACTCAGCCTGACTCTTGCCCGCCAGGGGTTCCCACCAGGTGGAGGTGTCGCCGTCGAGCATTGCGTTGACCGAGTGGTCAGCCGATGCACCACCGACGTTGTATGGCTCAGAGGCCGACGATGAAACCTCAATTGTGGCGCGACCCGTTGCTGTCTGCGTCAGTGGCAGTCCCGCGACGGGGTAGTCCGGAACGAGGTTGCGGACATATGAGTCCTCGTCTTCGGCCAGGATTGCCGACTCCGCTCCGACGACTTCACCATAGTTGCGGCCGCGGCGTGCGGGAGTGTCGGTGACAGTGCCGGCGTTCTTACCAGACAGGATGCGCACCGGGGCATCGGAATCGACCTCATCAAGCCGCGGGAGCACTTCAGGACCACCGGCGACCAGCGGTACCTGTGTAGTGTCCACCAACCGCGGCGAAAGGGCCCGATTGCGCAGCTCCTTCGGGCCCGCGCCCCAGATCTGGATAGCGGTATGGCCGTCCTCGTCCGTGAACTCCGCCACCTTTTCCATGGTCGGGGAGTCCTGCAGCGTGGAGGTGATGGCACGCAGTGAATCGCCCCTCGAGGTAACTCTCAAGTCGTGGCGGACCAGCACATAGCCGATGCCATTGTTGCGCAGGGTGGCATCCAGCGCCGGTACCTCACGGCCCCGAGTCAGCGAATTGCGCAGACCATCGAGGCCGCGAATCGCCTCTGGGGGCACTAGTGGCACGGTATCGCGGACGGCCCAGGGCACGTCGGCAAGCGGCTGGAGCGGTTCGTCGCGAGTATTGCCCCATGTCTGATCAGCAAACGGAGATGACGGCATCACCAGCGTGCGGGTGTCCTCGCCCTGCTCATTCAGCCAGTCGGCAGCTTCGTGCCAGTAGCCCGGAACCTCGGAAAAACCGCCTGCCGGAGCGAGGCGGGCGCTCCACGCAGGGGCGGTGGCACTGGCGATAACCACCAGAACCAGCATCGATGCGATAGCGCGCGGGTGCTTCTCAGGGTGCAGCCACTGCTGCCAGCCAGTGGCTGCTGAATCGCTCGCCGGCTCGTTCTTGTGCTCGTTCGCCGACTCTCGCCACGGCCATGGCAGCTGGGCTGTCGCATGAGCGAAGCCGATAACAAGTGGCAGGCGCACAATTGTGTCGAATTTGTGCAGGTTGCGTACTGCTGCGAGCGTGGAATCGAGCACCTCTCGAGCCGATTCCCACACCAGCCCGAATGGCTCCGTCCAGGCCGCCACGATGACAAGCCCGATGAGCAGCATCATCAGCCACATCCGACGCAGCGGCAGTGAGCGCATGACCAAGCCAAGCAGACCAATCGCCGCCACAGCCAGAGTGGCGTAAATGAGGATGGGCTCCGCGACCAGCGCATTTCCGCCGACTCGCTCGAAAGAGACAAACGGGGTCCACGAAGTGGAGCCGCGGAGTGTCTCGCCGAGACTCAACCAACGAGTGGTCACGCCGGAGGACTCGATGTAGTCCGTAAACGGTGGCGAGTACTTGCCCAGCAGTAGTAGCGGCACGATCCACCACATGCTGACCGCTGCACACGCAGCCAGCCAACCGCCGAGCATCGCCCACGCACGCCCGCGGCGAGGCCCCGTAAAAGCGAAGAAGAGCAGCATCAGACCTGCGGGGATGCAAGCCGCAGCTGTACTGACCGCATTGACCGCGCCAGTGCACAGTACCGCTAGACCGGACAGCAATACGGCACGGGCAGTCGCACGCCAGGGCAGTTCCTCGCGCCGGGCCGCGACCCGCAGGAGCGGAAGCAGAATCCACGGTGCCAGCGCTACGGGCCAGGTCTCGGACGAAATCGCGCCCAACGTCGTAATCACCCGCGGCGACAACGAGTACAACAACGCCGCCAGTACGCGAGAGGTATGCGTGCCGACGCTTATAGCTTCAGCCACGCGATATGCGCCGGTAAAAGCCAAGCAGAGAGTAAGACTCCACCACAGCGCCTGGATGATCCAGCCGGGCGCTAGGACATCGGGCAGCAAGCTGAACAGCGCGAAGAATGTGCCCTGTGGAAAGAGATAGCCATATGCCTGGTTTTGGAGCTGTCCCAGTGGCATGGTGTCTGACCACATGTTGAGCGAGGCGGACAAAAACCCGATGGGGTCTTCTGTCAGGTCGTGCTTTGTGTCAGCGACAGTCTTGCCGGGGGACTGGATGAATGCCAGCAGGCACAGCAAAACCCACCAAGGTACAAGCACGCGCTTACGCGCTCGAACAAAGGTGGGCATAGCGTTAAAGGAGGGTTAGCGTTAAGGGCTTAACGCTGACCGTACTCGACACCGCCAAGCAGAGCGTCATCGGTGGAAACAGCCTGTGCTTCCGGAATTCGGTCTTCGGTCAGAGCCTGGCCGATGCCGAAGATAGCGGCACCACCGAGAAGGGCGCCAATGAGCGCCGAGGCCAGGGCAGGGCCAACGCTACGACGCTGCTCGGAATCAGTTTCGTATGCCATGTTGAGGACTCCTCGTGTGCATTAAGTCAATACTGTTTTTAAAACTACACTCTGTGACTTCTGTAAACCAGTGGAACAGCTGGGAATCTCTCCCTGCCTTGAACTTTGGGTGGTTTCAGCGGTCATTGAGTTTTCTTAGTTGAGAGATTAACCCATTTTCTATCAGCTAAGTAAGTTTTTAAAAATTTTCTAGAAATTATTCCTTTTCCCCCGGAACGACGAGGACCGGGCGGCCAGCATTCTTCAGCAACGCGTCAGAGGTCGAGGCGGTAAACAGACCACGCAAGCCAGTCACACCACGAGTGCCGGAGATAATCACGCCCGCATCGAGGTCGTGAGCTGCATCGACGATGGCCGACCAGATAGTAGTTTCAGTCTCTACCAAGTAGGGCTCCGCGACGAAGCCGGCCTCAGCGGCAATCTGCACACCTTCACGGCAAATACGGACGGCCTCGTCGTGAGCGGGATCGCCGTCTTCAGTAGTGGCGTCCCAGTCGGGCTGCATCATGCCAGAGGCGCCAGCAGTGCGTGCTGCAGCACGCTGTAGAGGCTCCCAGGCCGTCAGAATGTAGGCCTTCTTAACGCGCAGCAGTTTTCCGGCGTAGGCCAGCGCCCGCTTGGCTTCGTCGGAGCCGTCATAGGCAATGAGCATGGAATCAGAAATCGGTTCAACCATTTTCAGTTCAATCCTTACGTCAGAGATAGCCGAAAGACTGTCAATAGATACAGAAAAAGAGATGTCGCTGTAGTCCAGGATAGGACAACAGCGACATCGAGTACGTCAATCTTTAAAGCTACTCCGAACGAGCGGCTTGAATCAGATAGAGAGTCATTAACAGGAAGCGGTAACGTCCATTGTTATGGCAGCAGAACAAAATCCAGGGCAACCTCAACCAAAAGCTTCTGGGGCCTCGAAGAATGTCATCGCGCTCAGCGTTCCCGTTCTTGTTATCGCCGTAATCGTTGCGGCGCTGAACTTGCGCCCGAGTATTGCGTCGATTGGTCCGGTGCTCGATCAGCTCCTCTCCGACCTCGGCGCATCCTCCGCCTTTGGTGGTCTGATTACGGCCATTCCGGGGCTCGCGTTTTTCGCGATTGGGTTGTCCGCGGTGTCCGTCGGCAAGCGGATGGGCTTAAGCGGCGCGCTTACACTGTCTGCGACGTTGCTATTCGTCGGCCTTGCGGTGCGCCCGTGGGTGAGCAGCATCTGGCTATTCCTGTTGTTTACCGCGTTGTCGGTTGCGGGCATTGCACTGGGAAATGTGCTGCTACCTGCGTGGATTAAGGTGCACGGCGGTCGCCAAACGGTCGTGCTGATGATGCTGTACTCCAGCATGCTTGCCCTCGGCGGTGGACTGGGGCCGGCGACGGCATTTTTGATTAGCGATTCTCCCGAGACATCTGCAGGTGGTATCGAAATGTGGCGCTGGGCGCTTGCCGCATGGGCAATCACCGCCCTGGTGCAGCTCGTCGTGTGGTTGCCGCTGTGTGCACGCATCGGATTCGACTACCCGAAGGCGCCGGTCAGTGCCTCGGCAAGCACACCAATCTGGAAGTCACCGACAGCCATTGCGCTGGCAGTTTTCTTCGGCGTGCAGTCGATGAACGCCTACGTGCTCATGGGCTGGATGCCGAAAATGCTTATCGACGCAGGCATCAGCGTAAACATAGCCACTGCAGCGTCCATGATTGTTCAAGGGTTGGGCATCATCGGCGGACTGCTGATGCCGCCGCTGATTACACGGCTCCGCACCATGTCCTACGTCGCCTTTGGTCTCGGCTGCCTTTTCTTCCTCGGGTATGCGTTGATGATTCTGATCGACCAGCGGGGAGCGGCGGAAACTGGTGTGGGGTACGCCATTGGCGCTGCATTCCTGCTGGGTGTAGGTGGTTTTTGTTTCCCCATGGCCATCGCGCTGATTCCGGGCCGCACGCGCAGCCATGAGCTGACCGCGCGACTGTCCGGCTTCGTGCAGCCAATCGGCTACATTTTCTCCGCAGTCGGGCCATTCCTGGTGGGTGTGGCCGCTGGAACGACGGAAGCGTGGACGCCGATTCTGGTCGTGCTGCTTGGCACCACGGTGGTGCTAGCAGTGCTTGGGTTGATTGTCGGTCGGCCAACGTACATTGATGACGAACTGGCCGATCGAGGTATCGGCGAAAAGAAGCCGGGACGTATTCAGCTCGACTGAATTTAGGGGAGTTAGCTCCACTGTATTTGGACACGGGCCAACTTAGCTTTGAACCTATGACAAAGAAAACGAATTTAATCGCGCTGGCCTGGAGTTTTATTCTCGGACTGCTGTTCATTCCGGGATTGATTGTCTCCGCTTTTCTTCTGCCCTGGATTCCGCTCATTGGCCGCGGTGCCGATTGGCTCTCCCGCTGGGCAGCATCGTGGTCCGGCACCCCAATCGCCAACCGCGTGACCAATCGCTGGTTCGACATCCGCAACTTCGTCAACCTGCTTGTCCAGTTGGCCATTGGCTTTGTCACCTTCATAGCGTGGGTCGGCGGCGGGTTCACTGTTGGTGTACTTTTTGGCGCACCATTCCTGGTTGATGAAGTGGAGTTTTTCAGCTGGACTCTGACAGACCCCACACAGAAAATCGGTGTTGCCTGGGTTTTCGCCATCGTCTTTTTGGTGCTGACCATCGCCATCAACCTCGGTGCCGGCCTGCTGTCCATTTGGCTCTCCCGCGTCATCCTCGCACCATCCAGCGAGGAAGTCAGCCAGTCCCGCGATGTGCTCATTGACTCCTTCTCAGGCGAGCGCCGTCGCATTGAGCGCGAGCTTCACGACGGTCCGCAGCAGCACCTGACCGCCTTGAAGCTCAACATTGCCGCTGCTCGCATGGGTAAGACTGAGGAAAAGGTAGCCGAGGCACTCTCCGCCGCCGACCGCAATGCAACGCAGGCTCTTGCGCAGCTGCGCTCCGTGGTGCTTGGCATTGCCCCGCCAGTGCTTTTCGAAAATGGCCTAGTCGCAGCAGTAGAGGAATTGGCAGCGCACTCTGGCATGGAGGTTTCTGTTCGTGAGGACGGTGTCTCCGACTTCGGCCCGATTGATGAAACCACAGCGCTGCTCGCTTACCACTGCGCAGCGGAGGGGCTGACCAACGCCACCAAGCATGGCCATGCCGATCGAGCTGATATCACTCTCGCGGTTCAGGCTCCGAAGAAGGCGCTCGTGTCCCATCTGGGTACGCTTACGGTCACTGTGCACGACAATGGCGAAGGCCTGGAAAAACCATCGAGTGCGGACGCTGTAGACGTCGTAAAGCATGACAGTGGAACCGGCATTGCGGGCCTGCGCGAACGGGCGGCGGCGCTCGGTGGAACCGTGGAACTCACCAACGCCGACGGTGGAGCCCAATTGCTGCTGGAACTGCCGATTCGCCAAGGAAGGACGCGATGAAAGTACTGCTGGCAGAGGACTCCGTACTCTTGCGCGAGGGGCTGACCGGCCTGCTGCGGGCGCTGGGGCACGAGGTTGTCGCCGTCGGCGATGCAGATCAGCTGCTCGCCACCGCCGAAGAGCAGGCGTTCGATGTCATCGTCACCGATGTCCGGATGCCGCCGAACATGCGTGACGACGGACTGCTCGCGGTTTCCACACTTCGCAAGGACAACCCCGACCAGCCGGTTGTGGTGCTCAGCCAATACGTGGCGGCCAGCTACCTGGATCGCCTGCTGCAGCATAGTGGCTTTGGGTACCTGCTTAAGGAACGCGTCTCGGATGTCGACCACTTCGTTGCGGCGCTGGAAGAAGTGCGTGGTGGCGGTACCGTGGTCGATTCTGAAGTGGTTGCGACGCTACTGGCCGCAAAGCAGGACGGCATCGCCGAGCTGACTCCACGTGAGCGCGAAGTGCTCGACCTGATGGCGCAGGGACTCAGTAATAAGGAAATAGAAAAACGCCTGGTACTAACCGCAGGCGCTGTGAGTAAACATGTGGCGAATGTGTTCTTGAAGCTCGGCTTCCAACCGGAAGATAACAACCGTCGTGTCAAAGCAGTATTGCGGTGGCTGAGATATACCGCGCCATCGACTTAGGCTTTGCCGTTGTCTTTGGTATAAACCGTGCCCGCGCAAAAGCCCCGCACGTAGGCAAAAGCCCCGCACCGACTCCTCCGAAACTGGAGTCGAGGCGGGGCTTATGGCTGTCTAGCTGGTGCTACTTGGCTTCAGTAGCTACCTCAGTTGTAGTGGTCACCTCAGCATTTCCGAACTGCTTATTGAGGTTCTCACCCTCCACATCCACGGATGGGAGGATCTTGTCCAACCAGCGCGGAATCTTCCAGGCGCGCTCGCCGAGCAGGAACATCATGGCCGGGATGAATGTCATGCGGACGATGAAGGCATCGAAGAGAACTGCGGCTGCCAGGGCAAAGCCCATGACCTTAATGAACGGTTCATCCATCAGGATGAAGGCGGCGAACACCGAAATCATAATCAGTGCCGCAGCGGTGACCACGCGAGCACCGTGTTTGAAACCGTTGGACGTTGCATTAGCAGCTGTCTTGCCGTGCGCCCAGCCCTCACGCATACGGGTAACCAGGAACACCTGGTAGTCCATGGCCAGGCCGAAGACGATACCAATCAGCATGATCGGCAGGAAGGAAATCAGCGGCTGCGGGTCATCGATGATGCCCAGGGCGCCCTCCTGCCACAGAGCCACCGTGACACCAAAGGTTGCGGCCACAGACAGTGCGAAGCCGAGAGCTGCCACCAGTGGTACCCAGATGGAGCGGAAGACGAGCATCAACAGCAGGAAGGCCAGGACCAGCACGATGCCGATGTAGGGCAACAGCACGTCGGAAAGCCGCTGCGAGATGTCCTCGTACATGGGCGAAACACCGGTGATGGAGTAGCGGGCGCCCGTGTCCTCGTTGTACTTGTCCTCTGTATCGCGGATGGACTGCAGCAGGTCAGCAGCGCGGTCATCGGTCGCGCTGTACGCCGGGGTGATTAGAACCTGGGCGGCATCACCGAGATCGCTCGGATCCTGCGGATTGCCATTGGTGGCGATGACCTGAGCATTTACCACACCATCGACGCTCTGCAGCTCCGTCAGGGCAGCCATCATGGCGTTCTGCTTTTCCGGTGCGGCGAGATCCTTGTAGTCCACCAGCGCAATCATCGGGGAGTTGCGGCCGGGGCCGAAAGCGTCTTCGGTCATTTCGTAGGCCGTGCGGTTAGGAGTGCCCTTGGCCATCATGCCGTCAGAAGGCATGGCCAAACGGAGGTTGGTAGCCGGGATGGCCAGCAGGATTAGGACAACTGCCGTGCCCAGGACGAACGCCAGCGGACGCTTGCGCACGATGCGGACCCACTTCAGGCCCATGGTCGGGGTGTCGTTCTCCGGGTCCGGTGCCTTCACAAATGGCGCGCGACCGGCGAAAACCTTGGTGCCGAACAGGCCGAGAATAGCCGGCAGCAACGTGATGGCAACGAGCACCGCCATAGCGACGGTAAATGCTGCGGCCAGCGCCATTGCGGTCAGGAACGGGATGTTGATGATCGACAGTGCCGCAAGAGCAATCAGCACGGTGAGGCCTGCGAATACCACTGCGGAACCAGCCTTGCCGACGGCCAGGCCCGCCAGATGTGCACGCTCCTCGCGTGGGATTTTCTTGAGCTCGGCGGCCAGTTCCTTCGGCTCAAGGTTCGAGCCATCGACGTGTGCAACCAGCTCGTTGCGGAAGCGAGCCACGATAAACAGCGCGTAGTCGATGCCGACAGCCAGACCAATCATCGACGCCAGCGTCGGTGTCATGGTGGAGATGGTGTCGGTGAAAGCGGTGGCGGCGAAGATGCCCGCCATGCCAATTCCCAGGCCGATGACAGCCGACAGCAGCGGCAGTCCAGCGGCGACGAAGCTTCCGAAGGCAACAATGAGCACGATTGCGGCCACGATGATGCCGATAATCTCCGCAGTGGCGGAAATCTCGCTCATTTGGAACGCGTTACCGGACCAGGCGACGTTCAGATCGCCCTTGTGCTTTTCGACGGTTTCCGTGAACGCATCCCGGACTCCACTTTCGATATCCATGCTGGTCGCAGCATCGAAAGTCACGGAAATGGTGCCGGTGGTCTTATCGGCACTCAGTGGGGAGACGGCCTCCAGGTTCGAATTGATCTGCTCCTCAGGGAATCCCTGAGCTTGCATTGCCGGGATGGCCTGCTGCTTCATCCCCTCAGCCGCCATGATGGGCGGGACAATTTCTTCGGTCTTCGTCAGCCCTTCGGTGCTCCGCATTGCGGCGACGAGCTCATCGACCTCGCCTGCAATAGCTGGGTCCTCGAGGGTCTTGCCTTCTGGAGCTTGAATGACCACAGTGCCCGTGGGTGCGCTTAGCTGATCTTCATCGGTGGCAAAGCGCTGCTGAATCTCTTCTTGAGTTTCAACTGACTCAAGGCCGGGAAAGGTGAAGTTCTCAGACGTGCCGCTGTACAGCGTTGCCGTCGCGGTACCCATGCCCGCGATGAGCAGCAGCCATACAATGAGGAATCGCCAGCGGTGAAGATAAGCGGATCTACCGATTTTGTACAAAAAGGAAGCCATAGCAGTAACACTTACATGATTTCAGAAGTAGTTTCTAATGGGTTTGTGCTGTGCAAGAGTGTTACTCGGATGTGCTAATCGGAGTTGTTTGGTTGTTGTGGTACCGCGGGATGTAGCTGAAAACAGCGGAAACAAAAATGAGGCTCAGCTTGACGCTGAGCCTCATTGGGCGGAGCCGATGACGGGAATCGAACCCGCGCCGCCTGCTTGGGAAGCAGGAGTTCTACCATTGAACTACATCGGCACACAGTAGGCGGAATGATTAAAAGCACGCCACGGGATTGGCACAGTAGGTGTGGCATGCAGGCAATCAGTCGCCCTCTGTAACTTCAATGTAGCACTCTCGATTCGTGTCGAAAAAATTGGTCTTGAAGACCCCTCTGTCCGTCTTTTCGGGTTAATCGCTGATCTCCTTGTAGGACCTTATCCAGTCCTTCCCGGGGGATTCAGTGCGGGCATATCCTGTAACCCGCACACGCTGTGTATTACAGAGCGGTTAAGCTGGTCTATGTGTTGCTCTCAGATCGTGATATTCGTGCCGCTATCGATGCCGAAGGCTCCGGCCATCTCGGCATTGATCCTTTTGACCCGAAGATGATTCAGCCTTCGTCCATCGACGTGCGTCTGGACAAGTTCTTCCGAGTTTTTAACAACTCGCAGTACACGCACATCGATCCGAAGTTGCCGCAGGAAGAACTGACGTCCCCGCACGAGGTTCCAGAAGGGCAGCCCTTCATTCTTCACCCGGGCGAATTCGTCCTGGCATCGACCTTGGAGTACTTCACTATTCCTCCGCACCTAGCAGGCCGCCTGGAAGGTAAGTCTTCGCTGGGGCGTCTGGGCCTGGCAACGCACTCGACCGCCGGCTTTATTGACCCAGGGTTTTCAGGCCACATCACGCTGGAGCTATCCAATGTGGCGAACTTGCCTATCGCACTGTGGCCGAACATGAAGGTCGGCCAGCTGGCACTGTTCAAGATGTCCTCGCCGGCAGAGGTGCCTTACGGTTCCGGCAAGCTCGGTTCGAAGTATCAGGGGCAGCGCGGCCCGACGCCGTCGCGTGCGTACCTGAACTTCCGCGATGAGGAATAAGGCACCTGAAACTCGGGATATGAACTCGGAATATAAATGAATTGTGAATAGCCCCGAGTGAATTCTCGGTGAAGAAATGGAAACAATTGTTCAATAAAGAGTTTTCGCAGGTGAAAAGCCTAAATATGGGCCTTTAGTTCACACCATTTAAGGGTTAAATCGGCTTGATGGCCGTTTATCTTTCGATAAATAATAGCCCTTATGCGTATTACGGTTATTGGTACGGGTTACCTAGGCGCCACTCATGCCGCGGCGATGGCGGAGTTAGGCCACGAGGTTCTCGGCGTAGATGTTGATCCCGCCAAGATTGAGGCATTGTCCGCAGGCCAAGTTCCTTTCTTTGAGCCTGGCTTGCCCGAACTGCTAAAGAAGCACGTTGAGTCGGGGCGACTACGTTTCACCACTAACTACGACGAAGCCGTTGAATTTGCGAACGTCCACTTCGTAGGTGTCGGAACTCCGCAGGTTAAGGGCTCGTACGCCGCCGATGTTCGCTATGTGGACGCCGCCATTACCGAATTGGCTAAGCGCGTCGTCGGCAAGCATTTAGTGTTTGGTAAGTCCACTGTGCCCGTCGGTACCGCACCGCGCCTGCAGGAGCTGGCTGCGAAAATGATTGGTGAGCGCGCCGAAGCCGGTGATGAGCAGTTGAAGAACACCAGCCTCGAAATCGCCTGGAACCCGGAGTTCCTGCGCGAGGGCTTCGCGGTAAAGGACACCCTGGAGCCGGACCGTGTGGTGCTGGGCACCCAGAAGCCGGGCATGATCCTCAATGGTGCGGGTCAGGAGGTCGAATCGATTGCCGAGGCCAGTTTGCGCGAGTGCTTCGGCCCTATCTTCGAGCGCGAGACTCCGCTTATCGTCGCGGACACCGCCACCGCAGAGCTGGTGAAGGTGTCGGCAAACGCATTCCTCGCCACCAAGATTTCCTTCATCAACGCGGTCTCCGAAATCTGTGAGGTCACAGGTGCGGATATCACTACGCTTGCCGACGCTATCGGTATGGACGCCCGAATTGGCCGCCGCTTCCTCAACGCGGGTCTGGGCTTCGGCGGCGGTTGCCTGCCGAAGGATATCCGCGCATTCATGGCCCGCGCCGGTGAGCTGGGCGTTGACCAGGCGCTGACCTTCTTGCGCGAGGTCGATGCAATTAACATGCGTCGCCGTGAAAAGACCGTTGACCTGGTGCGCGCCAGCTTCGGCGGCTCGCTGCTCGGCCATACCGTGACGGTGCTGGGTGCGGCCTTCAAGCCGAACTCTGACGATGTGCGTGACTCCCCGGCGCTGTCGATTGCCGGTTCGCTGTCTCTGGCGGGCGCTTCGGTGATTGTTTATGACCCGCAGGCCATGGAGAACGCCAAGAAGAATTTCCCGACCTTGGAGTATGCACCGAGCATCGAAGCAGCTCTGGAAGGCTCGGAGATGGTTGTCGTCGCCACCGAGTGGCAGCAGTTCCGCGACATCGACCCGGTGGCTGCGAAGAAGCTGGTCAAGCGCGCAGCGGTGCTCGACGGCCGCAACTGCCTGCCAGCAGATCAGTGGCGTGCCGCAGGCTGGGATGTCACCTGCCTCGGCCGCGGCTAAATGCTAGCTGCCCTCGAGCGCTTCGGAAACTTCATACCCTCCGGGGCCACGGTATAGGCGGCGATGAGGGTGGTAATCGGCACTGCGAGTACCAAAGCCACCGCACCGATGGTGGAACGCAGCAGCTCTGTGGCCACGACATCGGAGGTCAACGACTGCATCAGCGGCCGGTCGGAGACGCTTAACAAAATCGATAGCGGCAGTGCGGTGCCGAGGTACGCCAGTACCAGTGTGTAGACCATCGACGCGATGTGATCGCGACCGACGCGCATTGCCGAGCGGAAGACCTCCATAGGGCGCGACCGCGGAGCTGCTTCGTAAAGCTCCTGGACGGTCGATGCCTGGGCGATGGTGACGTCGTTAAGCACGCCCAACGCGCCGATGATGAATCCCGCCAGAAGCAGACCTGTGACGGAGACGTCAGGCAGGTAAAGCTGAATGAGCAGGTTGTCCTCGTTGCCGAGACCACGTAGCTGCGACGTGGAGATAGCGAGGTTGGCCAGGCCCGCCGCCAGTACCATCGTGGTGAGTGTTCCCGCCAGTGCGGAAGCTGACTTCCAATTGATGCCATGAACGAGGAAGAGCACTGGGAAGAGAATCGCCGCGCCCGCCGTGATGGCTAAGGCCACAGGATCGCCGCCGCGTAGCAGTGCCGGAACCAGGAATCCCATCACTGCGGCCAGCGTGATGCCAAGACCAATGAGGCTCAAGACTCCGCGAGTCATGCCGACGAGGATGATGAGCAGCACCGCTGCGCCGAGCCACAACCAGATCGTCGTGGTGCGATCCATGTCCAGGAAGGTGTAGGTGTTGCCGATGCTAGCGGTGTCGACAACCTGATGAGGTGCGAGGTCGACGACATTAGTGTCGGCCGCGGGAGCAGGAGCTGCGGGGGCAGCGGGGGCAGCGGGGGCTTCTGCACCGGATTCAGGTGCTGGTTCCTGCTCCGGGGCTGGAGCTGGTGCCGGAGCCTCTGCATCAGGAGCAGGCTCACCCTCTGCGCCCTCAGGGGCAGGCGCGGGAACAACGCCGGGAGCCGGTGTCATCAACCCCGGATCCGGCACGGCACCATTGTCGACAGCTCCGGTACCGGCCGCGTTTGGACGGTGAATTGCCAGGACGACCTTGTCGCCCTCCGCCAGCTCGATTTCTCCGGGCAGGCCGGATGCCTCCAGAAGCGTCTTCTTGCCCTCGTCTGGGCCCGAGGTCAGCTCAATGACCGAGAGCTGGCATTTCGGCGCCGCGGGGTCATTGAGGGAGGCCGCCAGTCCTGGCCGCGGCTGGTCATCGAAGACGCGTCCGTTGTCAGGCGAATTGCACGCGCCGACGCTGTGCTTTACGACGGTTCCCTTAACCGTCTCTGCAGCTGACGTCTGTGACTGCAGGAATCCCGGCCCTGGGCTCGGAGCTTCACCCGATGGCCAGAGACCAATCACTGCGAGGAAAGTGGCAATACCAGCAACTGTGAGAGCTGTGGCCAGTAAGCGACGTGCTCTTGTGGGGTTGTGCCGCGGTTTCTTTGGTTTTGGTTTGGCTTGTGCAGGTTCGTTTTGCCGTACCGGTGCTGGTTTTGAATGTGCGGCTGGTTCTGCATGTCGTGCTGGGGCAGCCGAGGTTGCAGAGTTGGGTTGATTCGCGGTATTGACAGCCCGGAACCGGCCGGTAGGGGAGCCGCTGTTCGAGTTCTTCAGTACGTCGAGATGCGCACCTATGTCGGAACCCGGAGCAACGCGAAAAGGTTGCTGGTTGTCAGAGTTCATTGAATCTTTTGAGTGCCTGCCCACCCTTAATAACCTAATCGCTGCACCAGCACCGGAAGGCGTACCGCCATTCCGGCGTGCCGGGCCGTGGTCATTAGCGCTATGGCCCACCTATCGATGCAATGCTCACTCATCGATGCGCTCCAGTGTGTCCATAAGTGAATAGCGCATCGATATGTGAGAAGGGCAGAACCAATAGCGTGCGCAACCCTAAGTACTGCTATTGCTTGTAGCTGACCAGGAAGTTGCCCAGGCGCTCGATAGCTTCCTTCAGGTCGCGTGCCCATGGCAGGGTGACAATCCGGAAGTGATCCGGCGTCGGGTAGTTGAAGCCAGAGCCGCCGACCATCAGGATCTTCTCTTCACGCAGGATGTCGAGCATCAGCTTCTCGTCATCGTGAATTTCGTAGACGTTCGGATCCAGCTTCGGGAATGCGTACATGGCGCCCATCGGCTTTACACAGCTCACGCCTGGAATTGAGGTCAGTCCCTCGTAGGCGACATTGCGCTGCTCCAGAAGGCGACCGCCTGGCAAGATCAAGTCCTCGATGGACTGGTAGCCGCCAAGTGCCACCTGAATGCCGTGTTGAGCAGGGACATTCGGGCATAGACGGGTGCTGGCCAGCAAGTTGATGCCCTCGATAAAGCCCTCTGCGTGGCGCTTCGGGCCAGTCAGCACCATCCAGCCAGCGCGGTAGCCGGCCACACGGTAGGTCTTGGACAGGCCGTTGAAGGTGATACAGAGCAAATCCGGGGCCAAGGAGGCAGTGGAAATGTGCTCTGCATCGTCGTAGAGGATGCGGTCGTAGATTTCGTCGGAAAGCAGCAGGAGTGAGTGCTCACGAGCGATATCGACGATGGCTTCGAGTGTCTGGCGTGTGTAGACCGCGCCGGTCGGATTGTTCGGGTTGATGATGACAATCGCCTTCGTGCGATCCGTCACCTTCGAGCGAATGTCTTCGACATCCGGGGCCCAGTTATTCTCCTCATCGCACGTGTAGTGGACGGCCTTGCCGCCGGCGAGGGTGGTTGCTGCAGTCCAGAGCGGGTAATCCGGAGCTGGAATGAGGACCTCATCGCCCTCGTTGAGCAGCGCCTGCGTGGTGATGGAAATCAGCTCGGAGACGCCGTTGCCCAGCCAGACGTCGTTGACGTCGAAACGGGGGAAGTCCGGGTCCATCTCATAGCGCGTGACGACGGCACGGCGTGCGGAGTAAATACCCTTGGACTCGGAGTAGCCCTGTGCGTGGGGGAGGGCGCGGACCATGTCCTGCACGATGGTGTCAGGTGCATCAAAGCCGAACTTTGCCGGATTGCCGGTGTTGAGCATCATGATGCGGTGGCCGTCGGCCTCCATCTGTTCGGCGAGAGTAGTCACCGGACCGCGAATGTCGTAGAGGACGTTCTGCAGCTTGGAGGATTGGTCCAGTGTCTTCAGTGGAGTGCGGCGAGGTGCCCTGATGTTTCCACGACGGGCGGCAACACGGGCAGCACGGGACTGCTCGGCCTGAGCGGCCTGCGCAGCCTGAGCGTCCTGCGTTGTCTCGTTGGTGGTTTCGGTGCCCTGGGAAGTGTCTTTACTGGAACTCACCTGTCTAAGCATGCCACTTTTTTGCTCCCGCACCATGCTTTTCTCACAGCGGGGGCAGATTAATTGCACATTGATTGCGCAAAAGCGCCCTGCATGAGGATGCAGGACGCTTTACTGGGGTGCGGGCAGCTGGGGTTCTGGCTGCTAGTTACTGCTTAACTGCGGAGCCGTCGATCTGCAGGGAAATCTCGTTGCCAAGGAGCAGGCCGCCAGTCTTAATAGGAGCGTTGTAATCGATGCCGAAATCGGTGCGGTCAATCTTGGTGGCTGCCTCGAAGCCAACGCGAGTCTGACCCCATGGGTCTTCAGCGGAGCCGAAAATGTCGACATCCAGGGTGACCGGCTTGGTGATGCCGTTGATGGTTAGGTCGCCGGTAACGGTGGCCTTTTCTTCGCTCTGGAGCTCGATAGCGGTGGAAACGAATTCGAAGGTTGGGTTTTCGTCGGTGCCGAAGAAGTCCTTCGAGCGCAGGTGGTTGTCGCGCTCTTCATTGTTGGTGTTGATGGAGTTCGCCTGAATGGTCGCCTTTGCCGTGGAATTCTCCGGCTTGTCGGCATCAAAATTAATAACGGACTCAAACTCAGTGAACTGACCGTGGACCTTAGTGATCATTGCGTGACGAACGGTGAATCCAACGGTGGAGTGCTGTGCATCAAGAACGTAGTTGCCAGACTGAAGAGCCATAGTGAATCTCCTAAAAGTTAAAAGTATCTCGAATGTTTCGAAGTATTTTTGTCCGCCGGAACCAACTTCCGGTGTTGACGTGTCAACGATAACTCTAGATGTGATGATGTGTCAACAAAGGTCAAAGAAAATGCCGAATATTTTTTAGAAGCGCACATCCGGTCGGGCGATCGGTTCGGGGTTTTGTCATGGCTGGGCGAGGCTCCTTTGGTTGGAGGCGGTTCATATGGAGTCGTTTTAAGTGCTTATGCCCAGCATAACAGGCGTTGACATGTCAACAACTGCTATTTAGGATTGAGAATTATGCAATTCGGAATTTTTACAATTGGCGACGTCACAAAAGATCCCACGACTGGACAAATCCCTACTGAACATGAGCGCATTAAGGCAACTGTCGCCCTAGCGAAGAAGGCTGAAGAGGTCGGCCTCGATGTATTTGCTACTGGCCAGCACCACAATCCACCGTTTGTGGCACCGGCGAATCCGCCGATTTTATTAGCCAACCTCACAGCACAGACCGAAAATCTGATTCTGTCGACCTCGACAACGCTGATTACCACCACCGACCCCGTGCGCATCGCCGAGGATTACGCCTACCTCCAGCACCTTTCCGAAGGTCGCATTGATCTGATGATGGGCCGCGGCAACACCGGGCCGGTTTATCCGTGGTTTGGCAAGGATATTCGCAAGGGAATTCCGCTGGCCATCGAGAACTATCACCTGCTGCGCACCCTTTGGCGTGAGGAGAATGTGGATTGGCAAGGTCAATTCCGCACTCCGCTGCAGTCATTTACGTCCACACCGCGCCCGCTCGACGGTGTAGCACCTTTCGTGTGGCACGGCTCAATCCGCTCCACTGAGATTGCTGAGCAGGCCGCCTTCTATGGGGACGGCTTCTTCCATAATCACATTTTCTGGAATATCGAGCACACCACAGCCATGGTCAATCTCTACCGCCAGCGCTATGAGCACTACGGTCATGGTGCTGCTGATCAGGCAATCGTCGGGCTTGGCGGTCAGGTCTTCGCCGCTGAGACGGAGAAGAAGGCCAAGGAGATTTTCCGCCCATACTTCGACAATGCCCCGGTCTATGGACATGGGCCATCTCTGGAAGAATTCGAGAACATCACTCCACTGACCGTCGGCACGCCTGAGCAAATCATCGAACGTTACCTGGGCTATGCAGACGCCGTTGGCGACTACCAGCGTCAGCTTTTCCTTATCGATCACGCCGGCCTGCCGCTGGAAATGGCGTTGGAGCAGGTTGAAATCCTGGGAACCGAAATCGTTCCGGTCCTGCGTGAAGAGTTCGAGCGCCGCCGTCCGGCGCACGTGCCTTCCGACCCGCCGACGCATGCCTCGCTGGTTGCCGAGGGCGCAGATTCCCCGCACCTTCTCGTCCGCCCGGCTGAAAGGAATCAGTAGTGAAAAAGCTCGTCGTCGTAAGTGCCGGTGTTTCCGATCCATCAACCACGCGCATCCTTGCCGACCGCATCGCGGAGGCCGTCGAGGCGCAGGTCTCCAAGCGTGGCGAGGGGGTCCAAGTTGAGTACGTCGAGCTGCGCGAACTCGCTGTCAGCCTCGGCACTGTGATGTCCACAGGGCTTTACGACGAAAAATTGCGCGCCGCCCTCGATACTGTCAGCGGTGCTGATGGATTGATTGCCGCGACCCCGGTGTTCGCAGCGTCCTACTCTGGGTTGTTCAAGATGTTTTTCGACGCCCTGGATAAGGATGCGCTGACTTCCATGCCGGTCATTATTGCTGCGACGGCTGGCACAGCACGACATTCGTTGGTGCTGGAGTATGCGATGCGTCCGCTGTTTAGCTACCTGCGCGGCACGGTTATGCCGACTGCTGTATTTGCAGCCACTGAGGACTTTGGTGCTGGCGATGGTGCCGGAAATGGCGCCGGCGGAGTGTCCGGCGCGGAGATGAATAATCGCGTGGTGCGTGCAGCTCGTGAGCTTGCCGAGTACCTTGTCGGTGTTCGCTCGGCCGTAGTCGGTTTTGGTCCAGATTTTGGGAACGAAGCTGAAGAAAAGGGTGCGGAGCATTCAGCGGGCGGGGCCAGCGAGGGGAATCGGGGTGTTGGCGAGCCGAACCAGCGACGCAGTACAAACACGCGGGTGGATACTAATGTCACGGATTTTGCCACACTGCTAGAGGGGCTCGACGGCACCGCGAAGTAGCCGCGCTCACGTGAAGGGGCGGCAGAGGAGGGGTAGGGGGTCAGCGCTCTTTAGCGGCACCACGGGAGGTTGTAGTAGTCGCAAGAGAAGGTATCGGAAAGAGCGTATTCCTTAACCTGCAGGTCGTCGCTGCTGGTTGTAGCTGTCGGTGCTGCGGTAGCGGCCGGAGCGCCGGTCAGCGCGCTCAGGGAAAGTGCTGCGGATGCAATGGTGGTAGCAAGAACGGAAGTGCGTCGAAACATTAGGTAGTACTCCGAAAGATATCTGCCTCGGCAAAGTGTCAGGGCTTTGTGGACTGCCGGACTTCGCCAGTGATTAATAAAGAAATCATAACTATTTAATCAAGAGTGTGAAGTGTGGAGGTCTCTCTACCTGCCCGCGCCTGGGGGTGGCCATTCGGCTACTCTCTGGTGTCTTTATGTAGGTGGGCTAGTGGCCGAAATGTTGATTGTCTAGTACCAAGTGGCCGACCGAGGCATTTTTGAATTGGTTCAAAAGGCGTAGTTCTAATGCGTTTAAATTGATCGACGAAATCTTATTGTTGCGCCCATAATTGCTGGTCAGGGTCAATTAGATGTCGTATTTTCGCGTGACAGAAATCGGTGGGATTCCATTTTTACTATGTGGATAATCGCTGCGGCCGTCGTAAAGTCAGTCGAAAATTTTCCATTACAAAACGCTGAATTTCGACTTACCTTTGCAGGTGTCAGTTCAAGTATTTCCTTACGAGTTGCTCGTCACATCCTGAAAGGATTTCGCCGTGAAGAAGACCCTGCTCTCCGGCTCCATTGCAGCCCTGGTTACCATGTCCTCGCTGGCTGTCGCCCCGATGGCGGAAGCTGCCCCAGCCCCTACCCCGGGCACCGTCGGTGGCACCTGCTCCGTTGAAGGCCAGTCCGGCCAGTCCCTGAAGATCACCGGCTCGAAGTTCGAGGTCGAAGGTACTGCGACTGTCGCTAACTACGGCGACACCGACCTGCCGCTGACCCAGACCCTGAAGGAGGGCAAGACCAAGTCCTGGAACGTCGGCGGTTCGGTCGACTTCGACCTGCTCAAGCTCTTCCATGTCACCTTTAGCGCCGGCTACCAGTCCACTCAGACCTGGGAAGTTGGCCAGACCCTCGGCCCGTACCCTGTCAAGCCCGGCTACACCGGTGTTCTGGAGTATGGCTTCCTGAATCAGTCCTTCGAAGGTACTCACCTGACCTGTAAGGGCGGAAAGTGGATTGACGCGGGTCGTCCGTACTGGGGCACCATCCCGAAGGAGCGTCACATTCGCGTTTCCATGCGCGCCAACGAAGCTGACCGCTCCGTGGACGGTGCTGCTCCGCAGGTCAAGGAGTACGCCGTTTAAGACGGCCAGAGCCCCTAAAGCCTCGAAGCAGAAGGAAGTTTCTCCATGTTGAGCCTGAAAAAGAAGGCCCTGGCCTGCGCGGTGATGGGTGCAAGTCTTCTTGCACCAGGCATCGTTGGACAGGCCGCGGCGACCCCGCTGACCCAGACCCCTGACCAGGATGAGCACCACACCGGTTTCACCAATACGGATAAATGTGACCCGGTCAAGGATGCCAAGCGTCACCCCTGGGAACAGTGGATTACCGACGAATGGGACCGCTACAATGGCACTAACTCATTCACCAACCGCACTGACCGCCCTATTCAGTACACCCTCGAGGTGACAGAGGGAGTCAACGAGTCTGTGAAGGCCATGAGCTCCGGAAATATGTGGGACGTGTTCCTCCACGGGGTGAAGAACAAGTACGGCATCGTCGAGGTCAGTCAGTGGTCGGTTGGCGACAAGCTGGGCCCGGTGACCGTCAACCCCGGTGAGACCGTTCGCGCAGACTACGGCGTGCACATGAAGTCCTTCATTGGCCGTGTTCGCACCTGTGACCAGAAGACCGGCCTGTGGCGCGGTGAGCCCTACTTCGGTGAGTACAACGGCAAGGGGCCGTCGACTCGCTTCGTGGTCTGGCACAAGACCACCAAGGAGGGCGAGCACCGTCAGCAGTGGGCGCCTGTCAGCGGTAACTCCGGTGACGGCGGCCCGGCATCCGCCACGATTAACGACTAGGAGCAGTTATGAAAAAGCGTGTTGTCGCCATGTGCTTGACGACGGTCTTTGCGCTCGGACTCGGTGCTCCGACAGCGGTGGCCGCCCCGAATCCAGGAGCCGGTGAACCGTTCGCGCCGGAGGAGTGGGTACCAGTGCCCAAGCCGGCGGCAGTTGACCGCGGTCCGGCACCGGGAACCACTTGTGAAGCTCCGGGTTCGGTGGCTGAGTTCGTGGAAATCACCGGCTCTCGCTACGACGTTGAGGGCGTTGTTTCTACGAAGAATGACATCGGTGATGAGCCGATTCCGCTGACGCAGACCATCAAGGAGTCCAAGACCAAGAAGTGGTGGACCAATATCTCTGTCAGTGTGAAGGTCAGTAAGGAGCTCAACCGCAAGTACTCCTGGGAATACTCCCGAGAGATGGTTTGGAGCCTCGGGCAGAAGATCGGACCGTACGAAGTGCGCAAGGGTGAAACTGGTCGTCTGAGCTGGGGATTCCTGGTTGACGAGTTCGCCGGACAGACTGTTCGCTGCAACGCCAACTCGAAGACGTGGGAGCCAATTGGGCGCACCTACTTCGGTGTGGCTCCGCGCGAGCGACATGTCGAGGTGACCATCCAGTAGTTACACAGTTCTCTCTCCACACTCAGCACGGGTAAAAGGGGCATATTCGCGAAAGTGAATATGCCCCTTTTTGCTATCCATCTCGGGCCTGCAAAGGCTCAATTCAGAGCCGCTAACCGGCCAAATCTCAGAGCCCCTGGTTATTCTGCGGCAGCGGATGCCGGCGGGTGGAAGCCTGCGTCTATTGCTTTCAGCGCCAGGTCCAGGCGAGAGGTAGCTCCAAACTTATTGAACATGCTGGAGAGGTGCTTCTTGATAGTGCCCGGCGACTTGCCGAGTTCCTTGGCGATGTCGTGGTTTGACTTACCGCGGCAGATCAGGCCGAGAACCTCTCGCTCGGCTTGAGTGATCTTGTACGAGGAAATGTTGCGGGACGGCAGGGTTTTAATCAGCCGAGTCGCAGAAATCGGTGAGATGACGGTGCCGCCCTGGAAAACATCTTCAACGGTGCCAATGACGGATTCCGGGCGGGCAGTTTTGAGAATGTAGCCATTTCCGCCGAGACTCAAGATTTTCAGCATTGTTTCATCGGTATCAAATGAGGTGATAGCGATGAATTTCGGTGGATTCTCCACCTTCTTAATGCGCTCAAGTAGCTCAACGCCGTCCATGTTAGGCATATGAATATCGGTCAAAACTACGTCAACGCCACCACGGGCAATAATGTTGAGAGCCTCGTGGCCATCGCTGGCTTCATCGACCACGGTGATATGCGGTGCCTTCTTGAAATAGGTTCGCAGCGTCGAGAGTACAAGTGGGTCGTCATCGACAATGAGAACCTTAATGTCAGACATCCGCGAACCTTTCATAGAAGTTATAAAAACCGAACAATATCTGTCATCGTGTGATATTACTACGCTAACCAGGACTTTTCGAGAGATATCTTCGTCACAGGCGGCTACTACATCAATCTTACGCTAGCGTAACCTACTGGTTGGTAGGTGGCATGTGGAGTTTGCAATTCCACACATTTCCTTCTCGTTCTGACGTGATGGAACCGTCCCATGGTCGCACTCGCCGATGCAGTGAGGAAAGCCCCAAACCGCTCGAGAGCATCGCCCGCGGCAGAAAATGCGGTAGCGCCTTCGATATCTGATTGCTGATGTCGAGCGTGAAGCCATCTTCCTCGTTGCTCAGCGCCAGAATGTGAACGTTCGTTTGCGGTTCGCCGTACTTCTGAATGTTCGTGCAGAACTCCGACAGCGCCGGCGAGATAACCTCTGAAATCTGCGTCAAAGAGGGCTCGGTTTCAATCTTCGTGGCCAGCGAAACGTTAAACCCAGCTTCCTGCAGTTCATCCTTGGCCTGTTGAAGCACCCTGCTCATGCTGGGGACTCGCTCATCCTGGCCGATAGCGGAGGTCAAAGAACTCTCGTCGTCAGCTGATTTCAGCAATGAAAGCAACTGGCGAAGCTGTAGCAGGCCTTCTCGGGAGGTCTCTGCGATGTCCTCCAGGGATTCTTCAAGTTTTTCATCGGTCCCTTCTCGCTCGATGGCGAGCGCCTGCGCCAGCATGGTTACGCGAGTAAAGGACTTGGCAGTGGAGTCGTGCAGTACGGTCGCCAACTCAAGGCGTTGCTCTTCCAGAGCGCGGTTAGATTCAATCGTTGCCCGCCGGCGTTGTTCTTTGTAGCGACTGCGCATCATGCCGATGGCGTAGGCAATTACAAAAAGCAGTGTTGTCACAAAGGTCGCGACATGGTCACGTGCGAAAGTACTTGTGTTGACGTCGTAGTTTGAGATCACCAACAAGAGCAACGCAGTGATTCTCGCCGGCATCTTGTTGTTGTTAGCACGCATCACTTCCACGATGAGAAGCGCGCAGAAAATCTGCATTGGAGCCTGCTCTGTGGGAAGGAAAGTCAATGCCAAGAAATTCGCTGGGACAACCACCATGGCAAAAAGTGGCAGATAGGTCGCCACTGCAACAAGAATGACCTGAAGGCCACCGATAATGGTCGGCAACAACAGATCAGAGTTGCTCTCGCGGAAAACTAGCGCATCGAGAGCCGTGAGAACCAGCGCAATGACCATCTCCACTGACCCCGGAGTCCTCAGAAAGTCCCTTATCTGTGACAGCGATTTCTTAATCACTACGCCAAGACCTCTTTCCACACCACAACGCGGTCATCTCTAACGGGATGCAGTAATCAATATGCAGTAATCAATATATTGTCAGTGCGGTTGAGAGTGCCATTTGCATGATTAATGCCGTGGCGCAGGGATCGTCGTAAAGCACAAAAAATCCGCCCGGGAAGAATAACCTCTCGGGCGGATTCCTGCTTACTTAGCGAGCGCTACTTACGTCGCGCCGATCCTGGCAGCGGAACTCCGTGCTGGTTGCGCGGAAGGTTCTTAGCGCTTGCCGACGGCGCCTGCGTCTCCTCGGCTGGGGTCTCAGTGGCCTGCTCGGTGGAGGTGGCATCTTCCGCCGACTGCTGTTCGGTAACCTCTGGTTGCGCCGGAGCCTGCTCTGCCTCTGGCTGAGCAGGAGCCTCCTGAGCTTCGGTTTCCTCTGCTGCCGGGGCAGGGGTGCTAGCGACTGGCTTGGCCTTGCGTGCGCCACCTGGGATTGGAGCGCCCTTGCGTGCGCCGCCCGGAACCGGAGCACCGGATGCGGTCTTCGGCTGCTCAGCTGCTGGCTGGTCAGCTGCTGGCTGCTCGGACTCGGTGGCCGCTACTTCAGCAGCGGTGTCCTCGGCGGGAGCGGTTTCCTCGGCCTTCGGCTTGGCGGCCGGGGCTGCCTTCTTAGCACCACCTGGAACCGGGGCACCCTTGCGTGCGCCACCCGGAATCGGAGCGCCCTTGGTTGCCTTCGGAGCCTCAGCCGGAGCTTCGGTTTCTGCAGCTGCTGGCTCTGCCTGCGCGGCCGGCTTAGCGGCCTTGGCGCCGCCCGGAACTGGAGCGCCCTTCTTAGCGCCACCTGGAACCGGTGCGCCGGCCTTTGCTCCGCCTGGCTTCGGAGCGCCGCCCGGAGCTGGAGCACCCTTCTTGGCACCGCCTGGGGTCGGGGCGCCGCCCTTTGCACCACCTGGAACCGGGGCGCCGGCCTTGGCGCCGCCTGGCTTCGGAGCGCCACCCGGAGCAGGAGCACCCTTCTTGGCGCCACCCGGAGTTGGTGCGCCGGCCTTGGCACCGCCTGGCTTTGGAGCACCACCCGGAGTCGGAGCGCCCTTCTTGGCACCACCTGGGGTCGGTGCGCCGCCCTTGGCACCACCCGGCTTCGGAGCACCACCCGGAGTCGGAGCGCCACCCTTGGCGGCAGCGCCTGCAGCAGCACCAGCAGCTGCGGCACCAGCGCCGGCAGCGGAAGCCTTCTCTGCCTTCTTCTTCTCGGCAGCCTCAGCCTTCTTGCGCTTAGCTTCCTCTTCCTCGAGGCGCTGACGCTCTTCCTCTTCAGCCTTCTTCGGATCGACCCAGCCACGCTCCGGCTGCTCAATCCACTCCGGTTCGCGTGCCTGCGGCAGCTCGCCGTCGACCTTCACGGAGTCGCGGAGCATCTGGGCGATGTCCAGGACCTCCGGCTTCTTCTCGTCGTCCTCGATGACGTTGTTGACGCCATCGTTCATCATCGTCTTACAGAACGGGCAGCCGATGGCAATTGCCTCAGCGCCGGTTCCGACAGCCTCTTCGGTGCGGTTTACGTTGATGCGCTGACCGATGGTCTCTTCCATCCACATGCGAGCGCCACCAGCACCACAGCAGAAGCCGGTGTTCTTATTACGTGGCATTTCGACGAGGTTGGCGCCGGACGCGCCAATCAGCTCACGCGGAGCTTCGAATACCTTGTTGTGGCGGCCCAGGAAGCATGGGTCGTGGTAGGTGACCTGGCGGCCCTGACCCGAAGCAACCGGCTGCAGGCGGTTAGCACGAACCAGCTTGTTCAGCAGCTGGGTGTGGTGGACAACTTCGTACTGTCCGCCCAGCTCCGGGTACTCGTTCTTGAAGGTGTTGAAGCAGTGCGCACAGGTGACGACAATCTTGCGCTGCTTAGGCGGCACACCGTCGAAGACCTCGTCGAGCTGCTCGATGTTCTGCTCAGCCAACATCTGGAAGAGGAATTCGTTACCAGCACGGCGAGCGGAGTCGCCAGTACAACCCTCGGCCTGGGAGAGCACAGCGTACTTCACACCTGCGGTGTAAAGCATCTCTGCAACAGCCTTGGTGGTCTTCTTCGCATTGTCGTCGTAAGCACCGGCACAACCGACCCAGAACAGGTACTCGGTATCGTCGAAGCTCTCGACATCCTCGCCCCAAATCGGGACAACGACGCCTTCCTTGCGGACCTCATTGATCCAGTCGGCGCGAGTGGAAGCGTTCTGGCCCCACGGGTTGCCCTTGGTCTCAAGGTTCTTGAACAGGCCAGCCAGCTCGGTCGGGAAGTCCGACTCCACCAGGACCTGGTAGCGACGCATATCAACGATGTGGTCGATGTGCTCAATGTCAACCGGGCACTGCTCAACACAGGCACCACAGTTGGTGCAGGACCACAGAACGTCCTGGTCGATGATGCCCTCGTCGCCGTCGCCAACCAGCGGCTTGGTCAGGAGTGCTGCGCCAGCACCTTCGCCCTCGCGAGCGGTTTCGATGGTCTCGCCAGCCAACAGGTACGGGGCAGAAGCGTAAGCGTGGTCACGCAGCTGGTTAACCAGCAGCTTCGGGGACAGCGGCTTGGAAGTGTTCCATGCCGGGCACTGCTCCTGGCAGCGACCACACTCGGTGCAGGAGGTGAAGTCCAGCAGAGCCTTCCAGGAGTGGTCGGTGACTACGCCGGTGCCCATGGAGTCAACCTCCGGGTCAGCCTCTTCCAGGTTCAGGATTTCGCCGTTAGAGGTCATCGGCTTAGCCCCAGCGAGGGCGTTGTAGCCGTCAGCGTTGCGCTTGAGCAGGATGTTGGCGAACGCCAGGAAGCGGTGCCATGCGACACCCCAAGTTAGGTTGCGGCCAACAACGAAGAGCCAGACCATACCGGACAGCAGCTTAATCAGCGCGAAGATGGACACCATGACTTCGGAGGCCGGCAGAATCTGTGCGATACCACCGGTGACGAAGTTCGCCCAGGTCCAGACCTCGGCGCCAGTGTGACCGTGGTCGCCGTAGGTAGCCAGCTTGGCAGCCTTGACGAACATCATGCCCAGGCCCTCGATGAGGACGACGGCCTCAACGAAGTAGGCAGCCTTGGCGTTGGAGCCGTAGAAGCGGCTCAGGCGTTCCTTGCCCAGGTTGGTCTGGCGGACGAGAATCAGTGCCAGGATACCCAGGGTGGTGCCCAGGCCGAGCAGTTCGTCGATGAAGTGCCAGGCTGTCAGATTCCTGAGGATTGGCCAACCACCGGCTGGCCAAAAGGTCTGAATGTAAGCCTCGAACCACACCAGGGAGCCGAGGAGGAAGCCCACCATGACGAACCAGTGAGCCACAGCAACGCCGGGCTTCTTGGCCATCTTGGTGTGACCGACGATCTCTCGGATCATGGTCCAAATACGGGTTCCCCATTCACCGGTGTGACCGTATGTCTTTTGGCCCACCATGATGGTCTTCACCATATGGGTGAATCCCTTGATAAAGATGAACCAGCAGGGCAGGGACAACAGGACGCCAATAACGCCGACTGCGACGGTGAATCCGGTAGATTCCGGAATCGCCGTGTCAGCCGTCGCTGCGGCGAGGTTGAGCACGCTCATAATGTTCCTTCTAGGCTGGCTCAGCCAGGGTGATGGCTGAGTGAAAATAGTTCTCTTGTGAGTTGTATCACGAGCCAAGGACGTGTACATAACTAACGCCGTAATTAGTGCTGAAATCATGGCTATGCGGTGTAACCTGCGCGTTTTCGGCGATTTTCGCAACGAATGGGTTTCTTAATTCCGTCCGCTGATCATGCTCTAAATATGTTTCATTAGAAAAATAAGGGTTTACAGTGTGGCGTGCGTCACTGTATGCTGACTTTTGCGCCCCACAGTTTTACAAACGAAACGAAATATACTAATGCAAACCGTTTTTAAAAAGCGTGGGGTTGCACGTCAGTTGTTTTCCGACCAGTCAAGGAGTTGATTGATTATGACCTCCGTGCAGCCAGACCGTGTCCGTTCTGGGCAGTTCTCCCAGTTCACTGCCGCAGTTGTTGATGAATTCGGGCCAAACCTCAATGTTCGCGACGTCGATCTGCCAAAGCCGGGGCTGAATCAGGCGCTCGTGAAATTGATTGCCTCCGGCGTCTGCCACACTGACTTGCATGCGACAGAGGGGGACTGGCCGGTGAAGCCGGAGCCGCCCTTCATTCCGGGGCATGAGGGAATCGGTGAGGTGATCGAGCTCGGTCCTGGAAAGCATTCGGTCAGCGTGGGTGACATTGTCGGCAATGCATGGCTGTGGTCCGCGTGTGGCGACTGTGAGTACTGCCGGACCGGTCGTGAGACTCAGTGCAACGACGCCGAGTATGGCGGCTATACCCAGGACGGTTCCTTTGGCGAGTACATGCTGGTCGACACGCGGTATGCCGCTCGCATACCGGAGGGCGTGGACTACCTGGAGGCTGCGCCGATTCTCTGCGCCGGCGTGACTGTATATAAGGGCCTCAAGGTTTCCGAAACGAAGCCGGGTCAGTTTATGGTGGTCTCCGGCGTCGGTGGATTGGGGCATTTGGCGATCCAGTACGCCAAGGCGATGGGTATGCGTGTAATCGCCGTGGATATCGCGGAAGACAAACTCGACCACGCAAAGGAGTGGGGTGCCGAGTTCGTGGTAAACGCCAAGGATGAGGATCCGGTCCAGGCGGTTCAGGCCTATACCGATGGTGGAGCTCACGGCATTCTGGTCACTGCTGTCCATAGGGATGCGTTCGGCCAGGCTCTTGGTATGGCGCGCCGCGATGGAACCATTGTCTTCAATGGCCTTCCGCCGGGGGAGTTCCCGGCGAGTGTGTTCGACATTGTCTTCCGCAATCTCACTATTCGTGGTTCACTTGTCGGCACGCGCCAGGATATGGCCGAGGCTCTCGACTTCTACGCCCGCGGGCTGGTCAAGCCGACCGTTAAGGAGTGCTCGCTGCATGAGATTAATGACGTCTTCGAGCTGATGCGCCAGGGCAAGATCGATGGTCGCATGGCCATTCGCTACTAGCCCCAGGAGTTAGTTGGCGCTTCTATTCCTCGACCGCCTGCCTCATCTGATCTGCAGATAGCCACACTCCGAAAAGGTCGCCGTCGGGCCTAAATCGCTTGCCGACGCTCACGTCAACGGGCACGGGTTCAAATCCGAAGGCTTCGACTGTTGCTCGTGCGGCCTCGAGGGCCGCCGGGTCAGTCGACATGACCGCGATTGCTCGGCGCGGTGCGCCCTCGGCGATCTCTTCCGGGGTTCGGTAGTCGCTAATCAGTTCTTCATAGGAGACGTGGTTTAGCGTCTTGGCGATGTGGGCCCCTGGGGATCGCTTGGCGAGGTCCGCCGTTGTTACGGACTCTGCGGAGTTGGTTCCGGTGGCCTCCCAGGGGTTGGTGGCGTCCGCCGAGCCGTCCGCTGAGGTGGCGGAGTCGATCCTCAAGTACTGCCACGACAATCTGGCGCCGTACAAGAGGATTCGCCGCCTTGAGTTCTACGAACTGCCGAAGACGGTGTCCGGCAAAATTCGCCGTGTTGACCTGCGTAAACGCGAAGGTGAGATCCATGCCAGTGATGGCGGCGAGTCCAAGGCCTCGACCGAGTACGCGGACACTGACTTCCCCGGTCTGAAGGGGTAGGGCGGTAGGCGGGAGGTCGGCGGTCAGCGTCGGCCCCTCCCTGGGCGGTCTTGGCCCCGGTGCGGCCTTGCCTCCCCCCCCCTTGAAATGTTTTTGCCAGCTTTTTGTAGGAAGTAACCGCGAATTCGGCGCTACTTCCTACAAAAAGCTGGCAAAAACGTGCGTGTGGTGCGCTGGTGGGCGTTCGCGCCGACATTTACCGCGCACACGTCCCGCACCCCGCACTTCCTGCACGCACACGCCTGCGCCCCCGCGCCCCCGCGCACTCTTAGGAATTAGTGAAGTTCGCCTTGCGCTTCTCGGAGAACGCGGCCATGCCTTCCTTCTGGTCGTTGGAGGAGAACAGGGAGTGGAAGGTACGGCGCTCAAAGAGCAGTCCCTGCGACAGCGTCATTTCGTAGGCCTGGTTGATCTGTTCCTTAATCTGGGTAGTGGCAACCAGCGACTTCGACGCAATGGTGTCGGCGACCTTCAGGGCTTCGTCGAGAAGCGCTTCCGGCTCGACGATACGGGCGACGAGACCTGCGGACTCGGCCTCCTCGGCACCCATCATGCGCCCGGTCAGGCACATCTCCATGGCCTTGGCCTTGCCGATCGCGCGAGTGAGGCGCTGCGAGCCGCCCATACCCGGAGAGATGCCGAGGTTAACCTCAGGCTGGCCGAACTTGGCTTTAGCGCCAGCGATGATGAAGTCCGCCATCATGGCGACCTCGCAGCCACCGCCCAGTGCGTAGCCGTTGACGGCGGCGATAACTGGAGTGCGGACGGAAGTCAGGACATCCCAACGTGCGAACCAGTCAGAGACGTACATCTCGGTGCCGGACTTGTCCGCCATCTCCTTAATGTCCGCACCTGCAGCAAACGCCTTCTCCGAGCCGGTGATGATAATCGCGCCAATGCCTGCATCGTTGTCGAAAGCGGTGGCTGCTGCGCCGATCTCTTCCATGGTCTTGTGGTTGAGGGCGTTCAGCGCCTTCGGACGGTTCAGGGTAATAATACCGACGCGACCTCGGGTTTCGGTGAGGATGTTTTCGTAATCGGACATATTCGTGTCTCCAAAGCGGTAATAGAAATCAGGTTGTAAGCGAGGTTACCCGTGAGACCAGATTCGGGTGGAGCTTTACGGCGATTACATCGGTGTTTTCCTGGATGGGACAGCGGCGGCAGGATAGGTCAGCGTGGTCGGGAATCTTTTTGTGGCGTCTTATGGGCGGAGCTGGAGTAACGACGTTATAAGAAAGTGCCGAAAACTCATTCACCTTTTGATGCCAAATGGAAGGTTTCTTCTTATACTTACGACGAAGCTAACAGTCCAATCGCGACAAAAGCTCATCAGATGACCGAAAACCTACGCAAAAGTTTGCATCCGCGGGCATATGTGGGGTCCATCGAGTGAAATGACTAAGCGCCACAGGAGTATTGATATGAATCCGGAAATGGAGACACGCTCGCTTACATCATCGAGTGTCGGTTTGGTCACCGAGGGAAACGGTAAGAGGGGTAAGTCATTCAAGCAACGAGTTTGGGCTTCAACAATTGCGGCTTTGCTGGCAGTGGGGCTGACTGCATGTGATGCAGATTCTTTGAAAAACGCTATGGGGGTCGGAGAAAGCTCTGCAACATCAACTTCGCAGGGAGAAAATGCAGAGCAGTCTCAGGGCGATGACAGCCAATCTTCGACTAGTGCGCCCAGTTCGGGGATGGAAAAACCCGGTGATAGTGCCGATAAATCAGACATCGGTACAGCGGAATCGGGCACCGATGTTGAGGGGATGGGTGATGGTTCGACCAAGCTGGAGCCTAGTAATCCAGAGAATGAGAAAATCTACCGCAATAGTCAAGGATGGGAGTTCCTCGAAAACTCAGCGCTTATTGCGCCGGGAGCTCGCTTTCTTGTGAAGGGTGCTGATGATTCGACTTCATCTTGTTCTTTTGCGTGGTGGGTGTACAACAAGGATGAACCCCGGCGACACTACATTACAAGTGCTGGGCACTGCGGGAACAAGGGAGACAACGTATACGTAGAGGATGAAAAAGGGAAGTTCTATAAAGTCGGACAATTTGTCTGGAGTTCGCTCGATCTGGAGGCTAAGAACAATCCGACAGATCATGCATTGATTGAGTTGACTGTTGACCCTAAGTATGTTCACGGCACTCCCATGCTCAAGGGTGCGGAGTTAGCGGGCTGGGCAAGTCCTCAATGGCTTGAGCAAGAACAACCTCGCGTTTGCCGTCTTGGGTACCGTAGTGGGCTTTCATGTGGCCCCTACAAAGAGACTGTGGGGAGCTACATGTTCGGCTTCGGAAATATTTCGGACCATGGCGATTCTGGCGGGGCAGTTTGGGCTGTGGATCCAGAAGACCCAAACCGGATTTATGCAGTGGGGATGACAAGTTACGGCTTCCCTCATGACGCAATTTCAAATGGTGCCGCAGCTCTATCTCCGTTGATTAAGCAGTTTAATTTGACCATTCTCCAGTGACTCGCCCGCTAGGTTGAGCTGCTCCTCATGGGTTGGACCGGAGGGCCGGTAGCTTTCTAGCAGAGGGTGTTTGGTCGCGGAATGATGAAAGGGCCTGGTTCCAATTAACTATCGGAAACCAGACCCTTGAATCCTTATTCGCTTAGAAAAACCGTTTCAAAAATTCAATGGTTCGTCCGTGTCGGTGAAAGCAGGAAAGCTCTTCAAGGAACGTCAAAGCGATTTAGCCTCGCTTGCGCAGTGAAACTACCAATGCGGCAATACCGGTGAGCGCGCCCACGAGGCCGAGTCCCAGGCCCCAGCCGCCAAGCGTGCTGCTGGAATCCTCGCTGGTGGCAGCTGCGGAATGCTCGATGTCATCCGAGTGGTTATCGCTGTGCTCTGTCTCGTCGGTGCCGTGATTATTGCCGTGGTCATGACTGTGACTGTGGTCGTGACCGTGGCTATGTTCATCGTCCTCCGACTTCTCAACCAGGTCCACGGTTGGGGCCGGGTAATCGCTATCGTGGTCCTTTTCAGCCCAGTTCATCGACCCTTTTTCACAGGTCTGCAGTGTCGGCACCTTAACCGTCGACGGCTTCGCGTCATCAGCCACCTTCACGCTGAGCGTCAGAGAGTCCTTCAGGTCTGACGGCAGTGGCGCCTTTGCGGTGTAGATGACCTTCTGTACTTTTTCATTTTCACTGGAGCCAGTCGACTCCTTTGTGACATCCCAGTTCGCATTCACGTTTGGCGTGACCTTTTCGAACTCCTCCGGGATGGTGAACTCTACCTTCGCCGTTGGCGAACCGTCGCAGCCATGGCCGACACCGAAAGCCAGATCGGCGTAACCGCCAATTGGCGCAGACGACGGGGTTGCATGCACATGTGCGGATGCAATGGCGGGGAAGGTGAGGGTTAGTGCGGCGCTTGCCGACGCTACTGCGAGCCCACGGAAAAAGGGGAAATGGTGTCGCTGTGCATTCTGAGGCACGAAAAACTCCTGAATAAGTGGGATGAATTCTTGGCTCAATCGCCCCGTAAGTGGGGGAGAAGTTAGACATGTATTAGTGGAGCCGCCAGAGCTGATTTGGTGTCAGGCCATGGGGTTAACAAGGACATGGCCTGTTGATGAGCCGGTGGCTGCAAAACACGTCAGGGGATTAGTCGGTTCGCTTTGCAGGAAAGTTCCCAGGGCTAGTGCTAAGAAATTTCCCCCTGGAGGACAAAGACAGAATTTTGTATAGAAAATTGCGCTGTCGGCTACCGTGAGTGGCTTTAGAATATAGTTTTAAAAAAAGTCTTTTATCGCGATGACCTGCGATGATGGAGATTTTTCTAGAAAAGTTGAGTCGGGTGGGAATAACTTTGCCCCATAGTCCGTTGCACAGCATGACAAACATTGAGTCGGACACACTCAAGTTTGCTTGACAGATTTTCTACGGCAATGCAGACTTGAGCGCGTAAGACTTAAGGGCAATTCTTTTACTCTTCTAGAAAGGTATTCATCATGGGACGCGCTGTTGGTATTGACTTGGGTACGACGAACTCCTGTGTCTCCGTCCTCGAGGGCGGCGAGGCTCAGGTGATTGCGAACGCTGAGGGTTCGCGCACCACTCCGTCGGTGGTTGCATTTGCAAAGAATGGTGAGGTCCTGGTTGGCCAGTCCGCTAAGAACCAGGCTGTCACCAACGTTGATCGCACTATTCGTTCGGTCAAGCGCCACATGGGTACTGACTGGAGCATCGAGATCGATGACAAGAAGTACACTCCGCAGGAGATTTCCGCTCGTACGCTGATGAAGCTGAAGCGCGACGCTGAGTCTTACCTGGGCGACGACGTCACTGATGCGGTTATTACCGTTCCGGCTTACTTCAACGATGCTGAGCGTCAGGCGACCAAGGAAGCAGGTCAGATTGCTGGCCTGAACGTTCTGCGCATTGTTAATGAGCCGACTGCTGCTGCACTTGCTTACGGCCTGGAGAAGTCCGACAAGGAGCAGACCATTCTGGTCTTCGACCTCGGTGGTGGTACCTTCGACGTTTCCCTGCTGGAGATTGGCGACGGTGTTGTTGAGGTTCGCGCAACTGCTGGTGACAACAAGCTCGGTGGCGATGACTGGGATCAGCGCATCGTTGACTGGTTGGTTGAGAAGTTCCAGTCCAGCAACGGCATCGACCTGACCAAGGACAAGATGGCTCTGCAGCGTCTGCGTGAGGCTGCTGAGAAGGCCAAGATTGAGCTGTCCTCCTCGCAGCAGGCATCTATCAACCTGCCGTACATCACCGTTGATGCTGACAAGAACCCGCTGTTCCTGGACGAGACCCTGTCCCGTACTGAGTTCCAGCGCATCACCTCCGATTTGCTTGATCGCACTCGTAAGCCGTTCCAGCAGGTCATTGCTGACGCTGATGTTCCGGTTTCCGACATCGACCACGTCGTGCTGGTCGGTGGTTCCACCCGTATGCCGGCAGTCTCTGAGCTGGTCAAGGAACTGACCGGTGGTCGTGAGCCGAACAAGGGTGTTAACCCGGACGAGGTTGTCGCAGTTGGTGCTGCTCTGCAGGCCGGCGTTCTGCGCGGTGAGGTCAAGGACGTGCTGCTGCTCGACGTCACCCCGCTGTCGCTGGGTATTGAGACCAAGGGCGGTGTCATGACCAAGCTGATTGAGCGCAACACCACTATCCCGACCAAGCGTTCGGAGACCTTCACCACTGCTGAAGACAACCAGCCGAGCGTTCAGATTCAGGTCTTCCAGGGTGAGCGTGAGATGGCTGCTGCCAACAAGCTGCTGGGCTCCTTCGAGCTGGGCGGTATCGCTCCGGCGCCGCGTGGTGTCCCGCAGATTGAGGTCACCTTCGACATCGACGCCAACGGCATTGTCCACGTCACCGCTAAGGACAAGGGCACTGGTAAGGAAAACACGATCACCATCCAGGACGGCTCCGGCCTCTCCAAGGAGGAGATTGACCAGATGATCAAGGACGCTGAGAAGCACGCTGACGAGGACAAGAAGCGCCGCGAGGAGCAGGAAGTCCGCAACTCGGCTGAGTCCATGGCTTACCAGACCCGCAAGTTCGCATCGGAGAACGAGGACAAGGTCTCCCAGGACATCCGCGACCGCGTTGAAGAGGCTGCCAAGGAAGTCGACGAGGCTCTGAAGGGCTCCGACATCGAGGCCATCAAGTCCGCCGTCGAGAAGCTGTCCACTGAGAGCCAGGAGATGGGTAAGGCTATCTACGAGGCTCAGGCAGCTGAGGGTGCAACCGCAGCCGAGGGTGCTGAGGCCGCTGACGCTGACGACAACGTCGTTGACGCTGAGGTCGTCGACGAGGATGAGAAGGACAAGTAAGAATGACTGACCAGGATCAGGGAAACCAGCCCACCCCGGAGGAGCCGGCCAACCTGGCCGATCAGGTCAACGAGGTCTTCGAGCAGGCCAAGCTTGACGACGACGTGGAGCCGGCGACCGAAAATGCCGCCGGCGACACCGCCGCGGAGGAAGCTGCAGACCCAGTTGCAGCCATCCAGCGTGAGTTGGATGAGCGTACGGAGGACCTGCAGCGCCTGTCGGCGGAGTTCGCAAACTACCGTCGTCGAGTTGACCGAGACCGTGAGACCGAGCGCGTACAGGCAAAGGCAAAGCTGGCTGGAGAACTGCTGGTTTTGGCTGATGACCTCGACCGGGCTGAAGAGCACGGCGACTTGGCAGACGGCACCCCGCTGAAGGCTTTCGCGGATAAGTTCCGCGGCGTGCTGACCGCACAGGGTGTTGAGGAGTTTGGTGCTGCAGGAGAGGAATTCGACCCGGACATCCACGAGGCTGTCCAGGATCTCTCCGAAGGGGATGACAAGGTTCTAGCCAATGTGCTGCGCAAGGGCTACCGCATTAATGACCGTGTCATCCGTACGGCGATGGTAATCATCGGCGATCCGCAGTAGCGGAGACACAAGTGACGCAGATTTCTTTGAATTAGTTTTTTGAAAGGAGGAGATGCACCATGACTCAACGGGAATGGGCAGATAAGGACTATTACGCTGACTTGGGCGTCTCTAAGTCTGCGTCACTCGACGAGATTAAAAAGGCCTACCGCAAGTTAGCCCGGGAGAACCACCCGGACAAGAACCCGGGTAACAAGGCCGCTGAAGATAAGTTCAAGCGAATCTCCGAGGCATACTCGGTGGTCGGTGACGAGGACAAGCGCCGCGAATACGATGAGCTGCGTGCAGCTCTCGCAGGTGGTTTCCGATTCCCCGGTGCCGCAGGTGCCGGCGGAGCCGGTGCTGCCGGTGCACGTGGATTCGACTTCGACGTGTCGGATCTCTTCGGCGGAGGTGCCGGATTCGGTGGCAATGCTGGTGGTGCAGGTGGCCTAGGTGATTTCCTGGGCGGCTTCGTAAACCGCAATGGTGGCGCTGGTGCTGCCGGGCGGCAGAAGGCCCGCCGTGGTGCGGATGTGGAGACAGAGATTACGCTCGATTTCCGCGAGGCTGCCCAAGGTGTCACCATCCCGCTGCAGCTCACCAACCCGTCGCCATGCACGAACTGCAATGGTTCGGGTGCAGCGCCGGGAACCTCACCGGTGACGTGTACCACCTGTCATGGTTCGGGATATGTCAAGGAGCAAAAGGGGGCCTTCGGCTTCTCCAGTCCGTGTGCGGACTGTGGTGGCCAGGGCACTCGTATCGAGAACCCTTGCTCGCAGTGTAACGGCACCGGTGTGACCACCCGCCGTCGTACCATCACCGTTCGCGTCCCCGCAGGTGTGGTGGACGGCCAGAAGGTCCGTCTTGCGGGCCAAGGTGAAGCGGGACTGCGGGGACGTCCGGCCGGTGACCTCTTTGTCACCGTTCATGTTCGCCCGGATGAAGTCTTCACCCGCAGCGGCAACGACCTTGAGGTCACGGTGCCCGTGAGCTTCGGCGAGCTCGCACTCGGCGGCACCATTACCGTGCCGACGTTGGGTGACAAGATTCGCGTGCGTGTCCCGGCTGGCACAGCCGATGGCCGAACACTGCGTGTGCGCGGTCGAGGAATCCCGAAGCGCAATGGCACTCCGGGTGACCTGCTGGTAACCGTGCGTGTGAAGGTGCCGACCAATTTGGACGACAATGCCACTTCGGCATTGCGCTCCTACGTCGAAGCGGAACGTGCCAGCGGGTTCAATCCTCGTGAGGGTTGGGCAGGTGCGAAATAATGTCCGACAACACTGAGGTCTATGTCATATCCGTAGCCGCGAATCTCGCGGGCATGCATGCGCAGACGCTGCGCAATTATGACCGACTCGGGTTGGTAACTCCGCAGCGAACCTCCGGCGGAGGTCGGCGCTACACCAAACGCGATGTGGCGCTGCTGCGTGAGATTCAGCGTCTGAGTCAGGAAGACGGCGTCAACCTGGCCGGTATTAAGGCCATCATCGACCTGACTGAGCGGGTGGATTCGCTTGAGCAGGAAAATGCAGAACTGCGAGAGCAGCTCTATCAAGCAAAGGCACAGGCTCGTCGTTCGCGAGGCGAACTGGTTCACGTCCCACGCTCTACGGCAGTGGTGATGTGGGAGCCGCGCACACGACGCCGGCACAAAGACAACCGCGGTGGGGAAAGGTAATCCCACACGGCTGAGTGAACGGACTAACCAGCGTCGCCTGGTTAGTCCGTTTTCTTTTGGCTTGTTAATTTGGGCCGTGGATTCGCAACCGCTGATCTGAGAGACCGGTCAGCTGTCAGTTAGCCACCGGTTGGCCTCGCGGGTGAAAACTTCGTCGTCAAAGTAGTGTTCGATGTGTGGGTTGCCCTGGATGTGCCGATACTTTTGAGGAATATCCTGCACGGGAGTGACCATGAATTCGGCCAAGTCTCGCATGGACAGGCCACGCTCACTCAGGTTGAGTGCGTACGCGCCGAAATCCTTATCCGCTGGGTTTTTCCCATGAATCCCCAGTTCGGCAGGAATACGAATGGGGTCCATCGGGGACGTCGCCACTGCCACACGGTGGCTATTTTCATCTTCGGGTCGGACTGTGCCGTCCGGCTTGAGTAGTTTCATGTCGTTTGCGCGCTCCAGTCCGGGGCCAACACCTGGCGGAGCTATGAGCAGCACCCTATCCGCGTAGAGGCCACTACCAAGGGAAGCCTGCGAGACCACCGTCGCCCCATAGCTATAGCCGGCGACAACGTGCCGCTGAGTAGAAGACGTGCCGTGGCTAGTAAGGCCACCGGCAATCGCAGTGTCACCACTATCGACGCCACCGGAACGCTCAATCAAACCAGCTTGCAAATGCTGCAGCCGCTCAGCGGCAAAATTGTGATACTCGGTGCGTATGGCCTCACGGAGGTCGGGTGGCGCGTCATAGGAAAACAACACCACCGCCACATCCTCCGGATCTTCACCGGCGGCGTGGAAGGTCGCGGCTACGCGCTCGAACTGCCTGCTAGCGTCCTCCGCGCTAGAGCTGGTGCCGGGGACGAGAGTAATCACAGTCGATGCTCGCTCAACGTCACCGAACGCAATCGCAGAATGTCCAGGCGAGGACTCCAATAGTTGTCCAGGAGGCAGCCCCAAAGACCGGGCGCGAGCGGACATGGCAGCGTCTATCTCCGATAGCGGTCTACTCGAATACGCCCCAGTCAATCCGCTCCCAACTTCCAAGTCCCAACCACCGTCAAGCCCTCTGTCAGCAGGGTTGCCAGTACCACTGCCAGCCTGTGATGGCTGCAATCTACCCGAGCCGCTAACTCCGCTTGCCACCAGTGGTGAAAGAGCTGAGATTGCGCCCGCCGCCTTCTCATCGAGTCGGTTGAGTTCAGCCAAAGCCGACTGAATCCGAAGCTGCGAGGTTGCACGCCATTCGGCCATGGTGAAAGGCCCGGAAGGAATTTTGGGATGAACGAGGCTGCGCGCAATCGTAGAAAGCATGCCCTCCGGCGGAGTCACCGCACCAGAAACCAGGTTCACCTGAAATCCCAGGTTGGTTGCCTGGTTTACCGCGTCGGTAAGTTCGCGGATGACGTCGTTAAGCATGGCGGCGGTGTCGCTGCAGCAGGCGGCGAGACGTTCGAGCGCGACACTGCTCCGGCGTAGACGCGTGGAGCTGTGGGTGACAGAAATCTCGGCGGCGCTGCGGTTGTCGCCGGCGAAGTCGTCCTCTGAGAGCGCGTTGAGTGCGCCCTGGGAACTGTCGGCGGAATCGGCGAGGGCGCGTGCCCCGGAACGCAGTGCCCGGGCAAGCGTCTCCAGCGAATCCACATGCCACAGCAGTGCTTCGCCTACCGTGACCATGACAGCTTTTCCAAGGCGGCGGACTGGTCATGCTCGTGCGCGAGAGCGCTGACAGCGAGGGCATCGGCAGCCTGCGCAATAACGTCGATGTTTGTGCACGCGGCAAGCAATGATTCCGACCACTTCCCACAAGTAGTGGAGACAGCGGGGACAATCCGTGAACCGGGCAGGGCAGAGGTGAGCTCGGCGCTTCCTGGGGCAGCTGCGACGATGGTGGAAAGGCCATCAATACGAGTGGAAATCTGCTGGTAGGAACGACTTAAGGCGGATAGTTGAGCTGGGTTTACTGTGATGTGTTCGGCCATGTTTTTGATTCTGCTGGGTGGAGTAAGGCAGCGGAAGACCATCTTCAGCGAACTGTGGATAACTCTGAGCGGAAGCAACGCAGGAAGCCGCGCTGTGGATAACTTCAGGGCGGTCAATCCGGGGTAGTCGGTAGCATTTAGGCATGCGTATTGCACTGGCTCAGTTGGAATTGTCAGCGTCGGTTGAAGAGAATCTGGACGCGGTGAAGGTGACTATCGCGCGGGCAGCACAGGACAACGCCGATTTGGTGGTTTTCCCCGAGGCCACGATGAAGGCGTTCAATTCCGGTCGCCTGGATGTCGTGGCGGAGTCCAGCAGCGATAGGTTCGTAGCGGAGGTCTCGCAGGCCGCTCACGATGCCGGAATCAGCGTGGTGGTCGGCATGTTCCGGCCGGCAGATGAAGTGGAGCGCGACGGTAAGACGATGCACCGCGTCTTCAATTCGCTGCTTCTGGCTTGGCGTGATGAGGACGGCCCCGGTGTCGAGTTCTACGACAAACTCCACCTCTTCGACGCTTTTGGGTTTCGCGAATCGGATACTGTCGCGCCGGGCAATGCGCACGTGGTCTGTGATGTCCCGCTTGCCGACGGATTGTCGGTCGCCCTCGGTCTTGCGACATGCTTTGACATCAGGTTCCCGGAGCAATTCATTCAACTGGCCAACCTGGGCGCAGAGGTCATCGCGCTGCCTGCATCGTGGAATGATGGCCCGGGCAAGGTAAGGCAGTGGCAGACGCTGGTGTCGGCACGCGCACTGGATAGCACTTGTGTGATTGCGGCAGTCGATGCAGCCCGGCCTGGTGGGGCGAAGGCCGCGGGGAAAGATGAGGGGCCGACCGGCGCGGGGCACTCCATGTTGGTCAATGCGGACGGCGGAGTCATTGCCTCGGCGGGCTACGACCCGCAGTTGCTTGTGGCCGATGTGGATATAGCGGAGGTGGAGCGGATTCGCCGCTCGATTCCGGTGCTGGAGATTCGCGATTAGGGCTAGCCGGGAAGCAATGAAGCGGGCCGAGCCGAGGGGGCGAAGATTGCGGGATATTAGCCTATAGTTCTACCGATTCGGGCGAAGTCCTTTATATTTCTTATCATGCTGCTCCACATCCTCTGGGTCATCGGAATTACGGCCGAAGGCGTCACCGGCGCACTAGCGGCCGGTCGAATGCGCATGGATCTCTTTGGAGTTTCAACAATTGCGTGCATGACTGCTATCGGCGGCGGTACCCTGCGCGATGTCATTCTCGGTCACTATCCGTTGGTGTGGGTTGCAAGCCCACAATATTTGCTGGTTATTGTCGGTGCAGCACTGATCACGGTGCTGTTGGCCGACTTCCTGATGAAGCACTTCCGGGTCGTGTTCTTGGTCGCTGACGCAATCGGTTTGTCGGCGTTTTCCATCATTGGTGCCCGCGTGGCCATGGAAATGGGGCACGGCGTCATCATCGCTATTGTCGGCGCCGTTCTTACCGGTGCGTTTGGAGGTGTGCTCCGCGACCTGATGTGTGACCGCGTCCCGCTGGTGTTTCAAAAGGAGCTCTATGCCTCCATCGCAGTCGTCGCGGCGACGCTTTACTACGTGCTCGACATGGTTGGCCTGCACGAGAACATCAACATCATCTGTGCGGTGCTGTCCGCACTGTTCATTCGACTAGCGGCGCTTTGGCGTGGCTGGTCGCTGCCGGTATTTGACTATCAGGGGCGCGATTAAAACACAGTACCCAGAAAAACTCTCAGCAAAATACTCTAATTAGCTCAGCAGAATCGATAGTTGTTGCTGAAAAGATTGCCGTTATGGATTTTCTGGATTCCTCTCCGGTATCGGAGACCCCGAAGCTCTACTCCAGGGGTTTGGCCCTTGGGTGCTTGCGGGGCTTGGACTCATCATCTTTATTGAGTCCGGTGTGCTCTTTCCTTTTCTGCCCGGTGACTCGCTGTTGGTCACTGCTGCCGTCTTAAGGTCAGAGCTAGATGTCCACACCTGGCAGGTGCTGGTTATCGGTATTATTGCCGCGGTGCTGGGTGATCAAGTCGGTTACTTCTTAGGCCACTCCTTCGGCCGCAAACTGTTCAGCGACAATGCCAAGGTGCTCCGAACTAATCGGCTGGAAGCGGCCGAGAAGTTCTTTGCCAAGTACGGACCACTGTCGTTGGTGCTGGGGCGATTTGTTCCCATTGTGCGCACCTACGTTCCGCTGGCGGCGGGCACTGCGAATATGCCCTACGGAAAGTTCATCGGCTGGAATGTCACCGGTGCGATTGGCTGGGTCGCCAGTATGGTCGCTGTTGGTGTGCTGCTGGGCAACATTCCGGGAATCACCAGTTCCATCGACAAGATCATGTTGCTGGTCATTGCAATTTCCGTGCTACCGGTTGTCATTGGTGGTGTGAATGCGCGTCGTAAAGCAGCTGTTGCGAAGCGCTCGGTGTAGGACGGTGCTGTCGTAAGGGCAGAGGCGCCGACAGAAAAACTCCCGCACCAAGAAAACCTGGTGCGGGAGTTTTTAATTGCGCTAGCGACTACCTAGAGGCGCGCACAAGCGCAAATGCACAGCGCGGACGATTAGGAAATCGAAGCCTCGTAGATGCCCTTGACGGACTCAGCCATGGTTGCGTTGAACTCTTCGTCGGACTGCTGAGCGGACAGGCCCTCAGACAGTGCACGGGAGAAGGAAGCAATCATGCCGTGGTTGCGGGACAGACGCTCGTTGGCGTCCTCGCGCTCGTAGCCACCGGACAGGGCGACAACGCGCATGACCTTCGGGTGCTCAATCAGCGGCTTGTACAGGTCATCCTTGGTCGGGATGGAAACCTTGATCATGACCTTCTGGTCATCAGCCAGGTCATCCAGGCCAGCGAGCAGCTCGCGCAGGACGATGTCCTCAGCCTCTGCCTTGTCAGCAGCGTTGATGTCGACCTCCGGCTCCAGGATCGGAACCAGACCGTGGGACAGAACCTGCTTGCCGAACTCGAACTGCTGGGCAATGTTGGCCTTGATGCCCTCTTCGTTTGCCTCGGCAATGAAGGAACGCATCTTGGTACCGAAGATGCCCTTAGCGACAGCGCGCTCCAGCAGCTCATCCAGGCCCGGGCACGGCTTCATAAGCTGAACGCCGTTTTCCTTGTCTGCCAGGCCCTTGTCAGTCTTCAGGAACGGGACGATGCCCTTCTTTTCCCACAGGTACTGAGCGGTCGGGATTCCCTCGATGTCGCGATCCATGGTCTGCTCGAAGAGAATCGCGCCAATAATCTGCTCAGAGTTGAAGGACGGGGAAGTGATGATGCGGGTACGCATCTCGTGAACCAGGTCGAACATTTCATCTTCGTTCGAGTACTGATCCTCGTTGATGCCGTACAGGCGCAGCGCCTTCGGGGTAGATCCACCGGACTGGTCGAGAGCGGCGATGAAGCCCTTGCCCTCAGTCATCTGACGTGCCTGCTCGATGTTCATTCGAGTCCTTTCGTGAGAATGAAGGAATGTCACCTACTAGGGTAACCAAAACAGTATGAGTGCGCTGTCCACCCATCACTCACATGGGGGAAGTTGAATCCGGCGGGAGTGTGCTGGTGAGGACGTCGGGCGGTGTGTCGGAGTGTGTTCGCACGTGGTTTCTGGAGCTTTCCAACGTTTTCTAGTGCTTTCCGGCGCGCTACTACGCTTAACGACGCTGCCGAGCTCAATCCTTTTTGCTATAGGTGTGGTGTGAATCACGGTCGGGAAATTGAAAAATTTGAAGTTGAGTGGAACAGACTCAAGGCTGAGTGCGTTATGGGTAGTGAATGACAAAGTTGAGTCAAAGGGGCGCAAGTTATGAGTTTTACACCAACAACTAAGACTGGAGAAGTTCTCCAGGAAGCTATGAAGGCCGCGACCAGCGCGGGTAACCCGGATATCCGGCCTGGGCACATTCTGGTAGCACTGCTGGAGCAAAAGGAGGGTATTGCGGCTCCACTGCTTGAAGCAGCGGGCGTTAATCCTTCCGGGGTTTTGACCCGCGCTAAGGAGTTGGTCGCGGGGTACCCGTCGGCAAGCGGGGCGAATATGGCGAACCCACAGTTTAATAGGGACGCCGTTAATGCTCTGAACGCCGCCGAGGAGCTGGCGGGGGAGCTGGGAGACGAGTACGTTTCCACGGAAATTCTGCTTATCGGTGTAGCAACTGGCCAGTCGGAGGCGGCAACTGTGCTGCAGTCGGCGGGTGCTACTGCCGAGGCGTTAAAGGGTGCGCTGACTAGTGTGCGTGGATCGAGGAAGGTAACAACGGAGAATCCAGAAGAGCAGTACCAGGCTCTGGAAAAGTATGCGACGGACTTAACCGCGCGGGCACGTGAGGGCAAGATTGACCCAGTTATTGGCCGCGATGCGGAGATTCGTCGCGTGGTACAGGTCTTGAGTCGTCGTACCAAGAACAATCCGGTGCTCATTGGTGAGCCGGGCGTTGGTAAGACGGCCATTGTAGAGGGGCTGGCACGACGCATTGTTGCAGGTGATGTGCCGGAATCTCTGAAGGGCAAGACGCTGATGAGCCTGGATCTGGGCTCTATGGTCGCCGGTGCGAAGTACCGCGGTGAGTTCGAGGAGCGCCTGAAGGCGGTTCTGGACGAGATTAAGGAGTCCGACGGTCAGATTATTACCTTCATCGATGAGATTCACACCATCGTTGGCGCTGGCGCCACGGGTGATGGCTCGATGGATGCGGGCAATATGATTAAGCCGATGCTGGCTCGTGGTGAGCTGCGGCTGGTCGGGGCGACGACCCTGGATGAGTACCGCAAGTACATCGAGAAGGATGCTGCGCTGGAGCGTCGTTTCCAGCAGGTCTTTGTCGGTGAGCCGAGCGTTGAGGACGCCATTGGTATTCTGCGTGGCCTGAAGGAGCGCTACGAGGTCCACCACGGTGTTCGTATCCAAGACTCCGCGCTAGTGGCTGCAGCAACGCTGTCGGATCGCTACATCACATCCCGCTTCCTGCCGGATAAGGCTATCGACCTGGTTGATGAGGCCGCATCGCGTCTGCGTATGGAGATTGACTCCTCGCCGGAGGAAATCGACTCCGCGGAACGCATCGTGCGCCGCCTCGAAATCGAGGAAATGGCCCTGGAGAAGGAAACTGACATCGCGTCGAAGGAGCGTCTGGACAAGCTCCGTGAGGAACTTGCAGATGAGCGCGAGAAGCTCAACGCTCTGAAGACTCGCTGGCAGAACGAGAAGTCCTCGATTGATGATGTCCGCTCCGTCCGCGAAGAGCTCGATGCCCTGCGCACTGAGTCCGAAAAGGCTGAGCGCGAAGGTGACTACGGGCGCGTCGCAGAGCTGCGTTACGGACGCATCCCTGAGTTGGAGAAGAAGCTGGAGGCCGCCGAGGAATCGGTCGCTGACGCAGAGGAAAACTCCATGCTCAAGGAGGAGGTCACGCCTCAGGAAGTCGCTGAGGTTGTCTCCGCCTGGACGGGTATCCCGGCTGGCAAGATGATGCAGGGTGAGACCGAGAAGCTGCTCGAAATGGAGCTCAACCTCGGCCGTCGCGTTGTTGGTCAGAATGCCGCTGTGGAGGCTGTCTCCGATGCCGTCCGCCGTTCGCGTGCGGGTGTTGCCGATCCGAACCGTCCGACTGGTTCCTTCCTGTTCCTCGGTCCAACTGGCGTTGGTAAGACAGAGCTGGCCAAGGCGCTGGCGGAGTTCCTCTTCGACGATGAGCGTGCGATGGTGCGCATCGATATGTCCGAGTACGGCGAGAAGCACTCTGTCGCTCGTCTGATTGGTGCTCCTCCCGGATACGTCGGCTACGACGCTGGCGGTCAGCTCACCGAGGCTGTTCGTCGCCGTCCGTACACCGTCGTGCTTTTCGACGAGGTCGAGAAGGCTCACCCGGACGTGTTCGATGTGCTCCTGCAGGTGCTCGATGAGGGTCGCCTGACCGATGGTCAGGGCCGAACCGTGGACTTCCGAAACACGATTCTGATTCTGACCTCCAACCTCGGTGCTGGTGGTACGCATGAGCAGATCATGGATGCGGTCAAGATGGCCTTCAAGCCGGAGTTCATCAACCGTCTCGACGATGTAGTGATCTTCGATCCGCTGACCTCCGAGCAGCTGCGCGGCATTGTGGACATTCAGGTTCGCAACCTGGCAGAACGCCTGGAGGCACGTCGTCTGGTGCTGGATGTCTCCGATGAGGCACTGGATTGGCTGTCGGAGCGCGGCTACGACCCGGCCTACGGCGCCCGTCCGTTGCGTCGTCTGGTGCAGAAGGCAATCGGCGATGAGCTGGCACGTCGACTGCTCGCCGGTGATGTTCGCGATGGTGACCGCGTAGAGGTCACGGTTGCTGACGATAGCGAGTCGCTGAAGGTTGTCGGCTATGACGAGGATGGCGTAGCCCGAATCTAGGGCGCCTGATACTCAGGGCGATAACTGCTGAGCAGGTTGTCTGTTTGTTGGGGCGGTTTGAGAGAGTTTTCTCCTGAACCGCCCCTTTTTTGTGCCTTTATTGTCCGGGTTTATGTGTCTTGTGACCGACCGTGTGTGCTTGTTGCATTCCGGTCAGTCTGGAGTGCGCCGGTATAGTGCGCAAATATGACTAACTTTCAGTGGCGACCAGCGACAGACTCCGACCTCCCCTTCATTGCCTGGATGGACGAACTAACGGAAACATTCGGAGATGAAAGTCAGCCACTGCCGGAAGATTATGTAGTCACGAGGCGTCAGTACGTCGACCAGTGGGACGCGAGTCAGGGCGGGGTTATCCTTTTCGCCACTTCGCTTGACGACGCTGACCTCGAGTCGCTCAGTAGCGACATGACCCGCACTGACCCATTTGAACCGAGGGTTTCTCGCGAGGCTACCTACAGTGCGGCCGCCATTAAGACGGAATGGTTGGAGCGCGGGGATTCGTCGTCAAGCGAAGAGCACGAGAGCTATGAAGTGCCGGTGGGGGCGGCCTGGCTGCGTACGTTTACGCAGGACGATCCGGGGTACGGGTTTGTGGAAAATCGGATTCCTGAGGTAGCGATTGCGCTGCGTCCGGGTGTTGTTGGGCGCAGGCTGTCGCAGCCGATGATTGCAGGACTCCTTGAGTATGCGCGTGAGCTGGGGTACCCGGGGGTTAGTCTGGCTGTCCATGATGCCAACCCGCGGGCGGCGAAAGCCTATGTGAAGGCGGGATTTGAGCTAGTGGGGCGCTCGAGCTTCCCGGACCATGATGTGATGGTGGTGCGGTTTTAGGTTTTCGGCGTGCAGTTTTTGGTGGGGGCTGCGCGGGTTGGTGGGGGCTGCGCGGGTGGTGGGGTGTTTAGGTCAGGAGCGTGGCAGCGTTTCGGAAAAAGGTTCGAAAAAGTTGAATTAGGGGGTTGTCGGGTGTCGAATGGGTGTGTGATAATGTGGGGGAGGGAAATTAGTTAGTCCATTTGGGGATTCGGATTGCTAGCGTTTTAAAAGGGGGGGTGGGGAAATGTCTACACCATCGGCGTCAAACGGCGGTGGACCGCTTTCGACATCGCAGGTTTTAGATGCGGTTGCGCAGTTTGAAGCTCTGTCGACAGTCATCGTGGAGAACTTCGAAGTACTTGCACCGGATCATGCGCACGACGCATATAAGTCGATTGAGAAAGCGCGAAAACGACTCGCAGTAATTGATGCGACTTATGTGGAGACTATGAAGGGGCGGATGCCCAGCGCGGAGCACCGAAGGATCGCGTGGCTAGCGCAGGAGATGCGAATCTCGCGAGCAGAAGCGAGGCAGCGTATCAATGTCGTCGGACGTCTGAGTAGGAATGTTGATCCGTTTGCTCCGGCGAATGAGGATGTGCGAATGCCGAACCTTCGTCAGAAGGTTGAGGAAGGTGTTGTCGGTGCGGATGCTGTTGCGAAGATTGACAAAGCCGTTCGGGAGCTGCCGGCAACGGAGCATGCACAGCTGTCTAGGCTGCTGGACAAGCACATTTCAGATTTAGTGGACAAAATCCGTGTTGATGATCTCAATAAATTGCCGAACCGCCTGCGGGCGATGTTGGGGGTTGATGACCCGTATACGGATGAGGACCGCGCTCGGAAACGAAGTCTAAAAATCGGTGCTCAGGGGCCGGACGGCATGAGCCGGTTGAGCGGTGTGGTTACGCCTTCGTTTGCGGCGGTGCTCAAAAGGCTGCAGGCAGATCATGCGCGGCCTGGTGGGTTACTCGAAGAAGGCGCCGATGACCAGCGGAATCCGGAGCAGCGTTTCCATGATGCCGTGGAAGCGGCGGTGAACGGGGGCTTTCAACCAGGCGGTGAGCTTCAGCCGGCGCGGGGGACGACATCGGTGGTCACCGTCGCGCATATCGCAGATGTGGCAGCGTTAGCTGGAGTCTCCCTGCCTGAGGGGAAAGATTTTGTACTTCCTGGATCGGGCAAAGCGGTCTCAGACGCGGGAGTGCGAATTTCCATTAGTCAGGCCGTGCAACAGATGGTTGATAGAAATTCGTTCCTCCAAGTATTGGGGAATGAGGGGCAGACCTTGTATTTTGGTCGGTCCCGCAGGCTGGGGACTTTGCCGCAGTATCTGGCCCTTCTTGGAGAGGAAGGAGGTTCCTCCGCGCCGGGCATGGGCACTCCGGGAGCTATGTGCGATGTTCACCATGTGCAGTCGTGGGCTTCCGGTGGTGGCACTGACCTGGATAATCTCACGTTGGTGGATCCGGGTACGCATCGAAAGATCGACGATGCTCGATGTAATGAAAATGCTTGGTGGACGCTCCGGCCGGATGAGGTGGCGGAGATTCTAGGAACTGACGAAGGGGACGGGGTTAGCGGGGAGTGTGAGCAGGCCTCTACTGATCGTGTGGTCTGGGTGCCCCCGAAAGACGAGGAAGGAAACCGGAAAGCGGAATCCAATGAGGACCCCGATACGTTCGATAGCCCGGGGCGCTGGTTGCGTCGTAAAGCGCGAGAGAAACGGGCGGGGGACACAGTGGATGGCAATGACGAGATGGGGCCGGATCCCGGTGGGTAGTCGGATTGGGAGACCGAGGCCTGGCTTAGAGGCTGATCTTCCGTTTCGTAGTCAGCTTTGTGTTAATAAAGCGGTTGAGGAAAGGGGGGTGCCGATGCTGGCGGCATAGTGCAGCAGTTTTTCTGCGGTGGCACAGCCGATTCCATGGCCTGTGCCTGAGATGAAAACGGCCAGGTGAGCAGCGTCTTCATGCACCTTCCCAAGCTCCTAGTTTTAATAACGTACATATCGCGCTACCAAGTCAATCGATTTAGAATCCGGAATTATGACAACATCCATCTCGGTACAAGAGCTTCGTGACAAGATTGCCGGCGGCGGTCGTATCGTCGTCGTTGACGCACGCTGGTCGCGTGCTAAAAAACCATATGACTCCTACGCCACGGCTCACATCCCACTGGCCGTGTTCTGTGATCCCGAGTTGGACCTAGCAGGTGTTCCAAGCCGAGAAGCTGGTCGCAACCCGTTGCCGGATATCGAGCGTGTGCGCGATGCCGTCCGTCGATGGGGAGTCCGCTCGGAGCATCTCGTGATCGTCTACGACGCGGGCGATGGACTGTTCGCGTCACGTGCTTGGTGGATTCTGCGCTGGGCAGGTTTGGAGAATGTGCGTGTCCTCACCGGTGGGTTAGCTGCTTGGGAAGCAGATGGAAACGAGACTGCCTTCGGGCCCGGAAATCTGCCGCGGCCTGGAACGATTGCGGTGAGTGAAGGCAATATGCCTGTTGCCAGCCTCGATGACGTACGCACCTGGTCTGAGCGTGGAATTTTGGTGGATGCGCGTGAGCCCAGCCGTTTTGAAGGTCGTAGTGAGCGCGTCGATCTGCAGGCAGGTCACATCCCGGGTGCTGTGAACCTGGCGGCTCGCAGTCTGCAAAATGCCGACGGCTCCTTCCTGCCTGTTGAGCAGCTCCGTGAGCGCTTTGCCTCCGTCGGTATCGAAGACGGTCGCAATGTAGCGGTCTACTCCGGTTCCGGTCTTCATTCCTCGCTGTTCATTCAGGCTATGGAAGAAGCGGGCATCACGGGGGCCTCTCTGTATGTCGGTGGCTGGTCCCAGTGGGCTGGCAATCCGAGCCTGCCTATCGTCCGCTTCTAAGCGGGCCCGGGCCAGGGCGACCGCCCCAGGGCCCCAGATGTGCCGTCCATGTGGCTTTTGCCCCTCGCCCTTTACCGTCCTAGAGAGTCCCGTACGCTCTCTCCTCGGGCATTGGCATTGCGCCAGACGGGGGACGGCATCTTGTCGCTGACCAAATAGAACGGCTTCTGGCTTAAGCTAGGAGATTAATGATTCCCCTAGTATTCACCCTCGCAGCGATTCTCATCATCGCCGCAGTCGCGCTGTTCGTTGTCGACCGCCGCCGTCGCAGCACAAGTGAGACTGCTGTGGCGTCTCCGTCATCGCCATCGCTTTACGACGAGCCCTCGGACTCCACCGGCGAAGTAACCGGTGTGGCGGCAGAAGATGTTGTGTCCGAACAGTCGGATTCTTCGGAGCAAGGCAGCCCCGAGACAACTTCTGTGGCGAGACCGAATGTCGCAGCTGACGCTGACTCTGAGGTTGCCGCTGAGACTGATAGCGCCGCTGAAGTTGATTCTGAAACTGAGGTTTCGACGACAGAACTGGGGACTTCAGCTGTAGAAAAGACACCGACGGAGCCTGAATCTGTCTCGGGAATCGAGCCGGCGGCCACTGCTGAAATGCCCGAAGCAACAGAAGACGCGGGTGCTGCCGAAACATCGGAAGCAGCAGCTGATCTGAATGCGGGAACGGACGTGACTCTCCGAAGCGGCGCGGAGTCTGGCACAGAATCTGGAGCAGGGCCTGGCATGGAGCCAGCCGAGTCGGTGACTGCTGAAGATACCGATACCACGGATGAGCCCGAGACAGGTTTAGTGGACAACACCAGTGCCATAGATGCCAACAGCACCACTGCTCCTGACGCTCGCATTGGAACTGTTGACGGTGCAGAATTCGAGGCTGTGCCCGGCGAAAATGCCGAGACTGACGAAGTGCCGCAATCATCCGATCGTGCGGCGCGCACCCAGGCCACCCAGGCCACCCCGCCCACTGTGTCCACCCAGCCCGCGCAACCGCAGCGCGCTCAGCAGCAATCAGTGGCCCCTATCCGTCGACGTATCAGCGGTCGCCGTGTGCGTCACTTGCGGAAAGCCTGGGCGCAGGAACGTAATTCTGTCTATAACCGTGTGGACCATGAGCTGCCGTCGTACTGGCAGCGTACGCCGGACGGCGATGCCAAGGCCGTGGTCTCCGGTTTCGCCTTTGGCCGGGAAATGCACCTCGCCGATGTCGGCGGCATCACCACCATCGCCATCCGCCGCTCTGTATCCAGCGATGAGGTTTTCGAGTTGCGCCGCAGCGGCGGCACGACGCTGCCTCACGTAGCTACCGAAGCCGGCCTGGTAGTCGCAGCTACCGACCCAGAGCTCATTCATCGCATCTTCGACGACCGTGCAACCCGCATGCTTGCCGACGTACACCCGGCCATTACCCGCATGTGGTCCGAAAACTCCTGGTCCTTGGCTCAGCTGATTGATAATTCAGTGCCAGAGGACTGGGACGGTGCACTGGCATCGCTGTCGGACTTCTCCGACATTGCGCGCAGGTTGCCACCGGCGGAAGGCGAAACCGTCGCTCCGGACACTAATCAGTGGGATCCCACTCGTTTGCAGCTCACCGAGCAGTCCGTTGACTCTGGTTCCTTGATTTCGGATGGAACCGGGCGTGGGCACTTGCACGCGGTACCAGATCAGCGTCGCAACGGTTCTGCTAACCACGAATCGCAGGATCACAGCTCACAGAACGGGCATGCCCAGAGTCACAGCGCGCAGAATAGCAAGGGTGAAGAGCCGCTGGACGTTGAGGAAATTGTTTACGCAGATTCTCCTTCGTCCTCGTCCGCTGCTACCGCGGATGCAACCACGGATGATTCGCAGTGGCCGTCGCAAAGCAATGCACAACCCACGGTGGTGCAGGCGATTGACGGTTCGTCGTGGCGCCCTACGCGGGATATACCGCTGGATCCGACGGCGCTGCCTTCGCGGTCGACGGCACGAAAGATGGGTGCAAACGTTGGCGAGTCGGAGGACATTGGAGATTCTGGCCAGCAGATTCCTGCGCTTGGGGAGGACCCCGAACATAGCCGGATGCGCTCGAGCCAGGGGCGTGTGGTGCGATCAAATGTGAAGCCCGCCAGTATTTTTACCGACGCCGCCCCAGACCTCGACAGCAGCGACGACCCCACCGAATCTATGTCCGAGGACAAGGGCGTAACCCCTGATTCCGCGGACGAGTAGAACCAGACATATCCTTGAGCACACAGTCGTTTATTTAGGAGACAACCTCAGATGAGCATCCACACGAGCAATGTCAATCAGGAGAAGCTGCAGCGTTTGGCCGAGCTGGTCAAGGAGCTGGCGGTTGTTCATGGCAAGGTCACGCTGTCGTCTGGACGTGAGGCTGATTACTACGTTGACCTGCGCCGCGCCACTCTACATCATGAGGCCTCGCGTCTGATTGGTTCTCTGCTACGAGAGCTCACTGGAGACTGGGACTACGCGCACGTCGGTGGTCTGACGCTTGGCGCGGATCCGGTGGCTACCTCTGTCATGCACGCCGAAGGGCGTCCAATTGATGCCTTTGTGGTGCGTAAGGAAGCCAAGAAGCACGGCATGCAGCGCCGCATCGAGGGACCGGACATTGTAGGCAAGAAGGTCCTGGTTGTGGAGGACACCACCACCACGGGCAACTCGCCGCTGACTGCCGTCGCTGCACTACGTGAGGCCGGTGCTGAGGTTGTCGGTGTCGCCACGGTGGTTGACCGCGCGACGGGCGCCGACGAGGTCATCAAGGCTGAAGGCCTGGACTACCGTTACCTGCTCGGTTTGGATGACTTGGGTCTGGCCTAAGAATCTGAGCGCTAGAGCTATCGCCGAGCCTCACCCTGCTCGCCGAGCCTCACCCAGCTCACCGCCCCAACGCAGTCCCACGAAAGAGGAACATCCCCATGACCACCAAGCGCGCAGGACTCCTGTCCAAGCTCACCACGACCAAACTTCCCGGCACCAAGGAAACCGTCGCTGACATGTTTGTGCGTCGCACGGGCGAGGGCCTCGGCGCACTCGGCGGTATCGCCAGCGCAAGCTCCGACACCCGCCGTGCCCCAGAACGTGCCGGCTATATCGCCGCCAGTGCGGTCAACGTTGTCTCCAGTGCCTTCGGCTGGGAGACTCCACGTCGAGTTTCCAAGACTGTCCTCATGCCACTGTTGGCGGCCAATGTTTGGCGCCGTCGCCACGAGACGTCTCGCTTTACGACGACCACCCTGCTCATCGGCCTCGCCGGCGGTTGGCTGGGCGACTTGATTCTCATGCCGAATAAGCCGAACCTGAACCGCGGTTCTGTGCCGTTCGCAGTTAACCAGGTTGCCTACCACGTGCTGCTGTGGCGTGCCGGAGCTCGGATTAGCGCGCTGCGTGCTGCCATTCGCTTCCCACTGTGGGCTGGTTCGGTACCGCTGGTCGGTGCTGTAAAGCCCGAGGCGCTGCCCGCTGCTGTTGGCTACGGTCCGCTGCTGGCTGTGACCTCCGCACTGGCCGATGACCCGGCGCTGCTGGAGGGTGCCGGTGCTGTCGGTACTGATGAGCAGACCGGCCTGCCGATTGCCGATGCCGCCTACGGCCTCGGCCACGGTGGCAACCTGTTCCTCGTCTCCGACACGCTACTGATGGCTCGAAAGATGTTTGCGGAGGAGGGCGTCGTCGGCAAGCTTCTGAATGCGGCAGTGATGGACACCTACACCGTGGCGCAGTTGTTCCTGGTCGAGGGGCTGTTGGCTCTTGACCGCGCCTGAGCCCGGGAAGGGGCCGACGGAATGGTTTGAGGCTCGTGTCGGGGTGGGGCCGTGGGAGCAGGAGCACCCGAACGAACCCCGGCCGACCGGCCCAGAATACGATGAGCAGCTTCTGGATGAGGGCGACCGACGTAATGTCGTCGATGCCTACCGCTACTGGACGATGGAGGCTATCGTCGCGGAGCTGGATAAGCGTCGTCATCCGTTGCATATCGCCATCGAGAATTTTGAGAATGACTCCAACATTGGCACCGTGGTACGCACCGCAAATGCCTTCCTGGTGGAGGCCGTGCACATCGTGGGGCGCAAGCGTTGGAATCGTCGCGGCGCGATGGTGACTGACCGCTACCAGCACTTGCTGCACCACGAGACGGTGTCGGAGGTCATTAGCTGGGCGCGCGAGCATGATTTGGCTGTCGTGGCCGTGGACAATGTGCCGGGCTCCGTACCCATCGAAACCGTTGAGTTGCCCGAGCGTTGTCTTTTGCTCTTCGGCCAGGAGGGGCCGGGAGTGACTGAAGAAGCACAGCAGGCGGCGGATTTGACGGTGTCGATTGCCCAATTTGGCTCGACGCGTTCGATAAATGCGGGGGTAGCGGCGGGTATTGCCATGCACTCTTGGATTCGTACTCATGCAGATATCACCGCGGCCTGGTAATTGTCTGCTTAGGTGTTTTATTTCGAAGGCTGTTTTAGAGCTGTTTCGCAGCCGTTTTAAGGAGAGCCAGTGGTTCTAAAAATGTCGCGTCCGGAGGCCGAAACGTGGGCCTATCGTGCGGACGTGGCTGAACAGGCGATTCGCAACCGTCATGCGGCGAAGCTGTGGGGTCTTCCGGGCACGAATTTGGCAATGGCTTCCTGGCCCGCGCCGCTTCGACATAAGGTCTTCATCAACTGGCATTACTGGTGGCAGGCGCAGTATCTCGACTGCCTGGTAGACGCAGCCAAGCGCGTGCCTTCTAAGGAGAAGTACCGCGCTATCCGCCAGACCACTCGGGGTATCCGCATTCGCAACCTCACGCTGCTGACCAAGAACAAGTACTACGACGATCGCGCGTGGATGGCGTTGGCGCTCGGGCGTGCCGACGCTGTCCTCGGCGCATCGGTGCCCAAGAAGACGACAGCACGGCTGATTTCATGCTTGGGCGATGGTCGGCAGGAGTCCACGGGTGTGCTGCCGTGGCGTGAGCAGGACCTCTTTTTCAACGTCCCCTCGAACGGTCCTGCAGCCATCGCTCTGGCCCGGGCTGGTCGTATCAAGGAGGCAGAGGAACTTATCGATTGGGTTTACGCCAACCTCCTGTCGGACTCAGGGCTGCTCTACGACGGCATTCGCTTGTCCATGGCAGGTGCCGTCGTGCAGAAGGGCATGTTTACGTACAACCAGGGTGTCATGATTGGCGCTTGCCTCGAAGTGGGACTTGCGCTTCGGGCGCACGGCCAGCGTGAACAGGCGACGAAGTATTTCACGCGCGTGCAAAACCTCATCCACGCGGTGGCAAAGGATTTGGCGACCACCGACAATGTTATCGCCGGTGCCGGTGGCGGCGATGGTGGTCTGTTCAACGGCATCCTGGTGCGATACCTCGCCGATGCGGCGGTGCGTTTGCCTGGAGACAATCGCATGAATCGCGCGGCAGCTCGCATTGCTCGCCGACTGGTTCTGGCTTCGGGGGAGAAGTGCTGGTACCACCGCCTCGAGGTTGATGGCCTGCCGCTTTTCCCCGCAGATTGGAACGATAATGCTCAGTTCCCACAGGGCGGTTCGGTTGCGCAATCAGTCGGTGGCGCGGTTCGCGGTTCGGCGATTAAGGAGCGTGACCTCTCTGTCCAACTGTCGGGTTGGATGCTGATGGAAGCGTGCGCCCGAGTGGCCGATTTTGTTGCGACCAAGCTGGAAAATGGTGAGTCGTTGGATTCGACGAAGCCGAGCTGCCCGGAGTAGTCGGGGAACGCTAGTTGGTCGTCATCTGGCGCTTGCCGACGTTGTACCACCGCGCTGTGCCCGCCGTTGCCAACAGGGAGTCACCTACTGAGCCCCTGCCATCGCCACGTGATGCCTGGCACAATAGGACGCATGAAACTCAATGACATGATGGCTCCTGCTCCCGTGAAGCTCCCCGTTCTTGACGAGGCCGTTGCTGCCCGCAACGGTGGCGCAAGCCCGGAGGCCGTGGTTCGCGCATGCCCGCGCGATTCCCAGGCTTGGGCGGATTTGGCTGAAAGCGCCTTGTCCGAGGGCCAGGAGATTCAGGCCTATGCCTTCGCTCGCACTGGTTACCACCGCGGTCTGGACCTGCTGCGTGGAAACGGCTGGAAGGGGTTCGGAGCCATTCCGTGGGAGCACGAGCCGAATCGTGGTGTGCTCCGCGCCTTCGCAGCGTTGGCTAAGGCTGCTAAGGCTATCGGCGAGGATGATGAATTCGATCGCATGATGGCGTTGCTGCGTGACAGTGATGAATCCGCGTTGCCAGAACTGGGTCTTTAATCGCGCACAGAGATTCAGCGGGCACATAAGAGTGCACAACAGCACAACGGGTACATAAAAAGCGCACAGTTTTTTACATGAGGATGGTGACTTCGGCATGGCTGGCATAGCTGGTGGGGAAGATAAGGATGCCGCAGCTGCCAGGAATCTAGAGGACCTTGCTCCCGCGCATGTCGACGACCTCGTCGAAGCTAAGGAAACGCAATTCGTCGAGGATAATCCGCGCCCGGATTTCCAAGATTTTCGCAATACGTACCTACATCCGGCCTCCCGCGCAGCAAACAAGTTGCGTCAGAAAGTGAGGCCCCGCACGCGTTTCCTCCATGCGATTGACCGTGTGCGCTCCCGTTGGATGCTCATTGTCCAAGCCACGTTAGCCGCTGGGTTGGCCTACTGGTTCGCACTTGAGGTACTGGGGCACCCCAACCCGTTCTTCGCGCCGATGGCCGCTTTCATCAGCCTCAACGTGATGACCGCAGGTCCTCGCTTAAAGCACTCTGTGGAGTTGGTGCTCGGTGCCTCGTTGGGAGTCGGCATTGGTGATGTGATTATCTCCATCCTCGGCTCGGGTATCTGGCAGCTGACCGTCGGTGTGTTCGTCGCCATGGTCATCGGTGTGTTTGTCGGTCGAGGACCGCTTGTGGTCAACCAAGCGGCATCTTCAGCCGTGCTCATCGCCACCATTATTCCGCCGGGCACCGCTGGTTCTTATTACCGAATGATCGATGCTCTCGTCGGTGGTGTGGTGGGCATTATTGTGCTCATGATATTGCCGCGAAGCCCGCTGGTGGGTGCTCGCCGCAAGGTGGCCAAGGTCCTCGACATGGGTGCAGATGTACTTTATGACATCGGCATCGGCATGAAAGAGGGCGACACCGATCGCATCCGCACCGCACTGAGCGTGGTGCGCTCCATGCAGGCGCAAGTCTCGCTGATGGACCGCACTGTCGCCGACGCGGGCGAGCAGGTCCGTATCTCGCCGTTGCTCTGGCGCTCCCGGGATCGAATCCACTCGCTGTCACGTATGGTTCATCCCGTCGACAACGCCATGCGCAACATCCGTGTGCTCGCGCGTCGCGCTATCACAGCACGTGAGGACCACATCGACTTCTCGTCCGAACTGTGCGCACTTGTTCTCGGCGTGTCTGAAGGTACGCGTCTGGTCAGTCATGTGCTTGACGACGAAGCCGCCGTGCGCCGAATCCCAGAGTGGGGCGAGTTGCCTTTCGAGTCCGGCGACATCGCTATCGCTCAGCTTTCCGAGGGATCCGGAGAGGTCAAGCTTGAAGACGTGGTTCGGTACTTGCGTCGTCTAGCGGCGAAAATGCACCCGCGCGTGATCGAGGACGCAACGCTGTCGGAACAGGTTGTGTTTGCGCAGTCCCGCTCCTTGGTGGTGGACCTGTTGCAGGTGTGTGGCCTGTCCAGACGTTCAGCTGTGGCAACGCTGCCGCCGACGACGCCGTTCCCAGCAATGCCACCGGAGGTATGGGACGAGTAGCCGGTGAGGCGTGGGCGAGTAGTGGCTCGCCAGGCGCACTTGCTACTGCAGCGTGCTCTAGTGCGGTACGCGCTTGACCTCGACGCCACCGAAAGCGACGAAGCCGCGCACAATAATCTTCGGAGCCTGTCCTGCGCCAGGAGCAGGAAGGTTACGTCCCGGGTTTCCAGTAACATCCGTGCCTCCGAAGATGGGCAGCACGTCGACATCAACCTGGTAGTGGTCGGGGACAATGACGTCGACTCCACCGAAGGCGCAGCCAATGTTGACGACAGTAGCTTCCGCGGTCAGGATGGCCTCGCGGAAATCCAAGCCAGTCCCGCCGAAGGCCGCCACCGTGGTGTGCGTGGGAGCGCACGTCCATGGGCCTCTCTTGTCGGTGCCGCCGAAGATGCCGATGGAGAGCTTCGAACCAGTTGCCGCGGCGGAGCTATCAATCCGAGCTGGTTGATGATTGTTGGCTGCATTCGGTGCCACCGAATGGTGCTCGTCCGGGACGCTGTGTAGGTTCGGGCGCAGGTTAGGGTTTGGGTGCGCATGTGGAGTCGGCTCGGCCAGGTTCGCGGGCAGCGACAAGTCCTGTGTCAATGCGGGCAACTCATCGATGTACGTCGCCTTTTGGGCTTTCTCGGTGCGCTCCTGCAATTCCGCAAAGTCAATCTGGCCATCGCGGAATGCCCATTCCAAGCGTTCCAGCGCAGTGTGGCGGGCTTGGTCGCCAGCGCGTAGCCGTGGGGTGTTGTCAGTCATGATGCTGTCCTATCGAGGCAGTGGCGGGCAGTGGCTTTAACACCCAAATGTTATCTGTACTCGAACTTTCGCGCAGGTCACTTTCATGCACGCCACTTTCGCACAGGCAGACCGTGGCTATTGCCCGCCGCAGTTAGTGCACAATCTGCAAGTCGCGAAGGTGTCGGTACAGAGTTGTCTTCTCTCTCGGCTTTCGTGACTCCACGCCATCGCGCACATATCGGAAGCCCAGGCCACCAACTTGAACTGCCCGACCCGTCATCGGACGGTGTAGCTCGCGGGCCGGGGCTTCTTTCGCTTTACGACGGCCACCGCGCCCCAATCCGAGTCGGCTCAGCAGGCCTTTGCCGCTCTCACCCTCGTTACCGTTTTCCGCATCCGGCGCCGGAACTTCGGCCGCAACGATGCCCGGGGCATCGGGGGTAGGGCGAATCTGCAGGCCGGTGGATGTGCCGGAGAACATCTGATGCTCGTCGACATAGACCTCGCCAGTAAACCCGTTTGCCGAGGACACTCCGGTAATTCCCGGCTCTGTCAGTAGGGCGTAACCAACAATTGCGTGGCCGGTGTCGTCGCGAATCAGCGGCACTGGCGTCGTCGGGCGTGTGAGCGCGGCCGCCGCATCGAGCCCTTCTCCTCCTTCGATGCCCCAGTTTTTGGCCGCGGTCGAGGGCGCGGTGGGGACATGTGCCACTTCAATCCACAGGAGGTTCTTGCGCATCAGGTAGGTTGCCACGGTAGCCAGTGCCGCGTCGGTGCCAACGACCACAATTCGTAACGGCTCGCTCGGCTTTTGCGGAGCGGGTTGCGGAGCGCCTAAGTGGTCGACTTTCTTCTGCTTGGAGATTTCCTCCGGCGTCGGAGCTGTATCGACAGGCAGTACGTCCTTGGCCAGGTCGTCGATGAAAGCCAGCTCCTTGCGGGTGGGGATCATCGCGACGTCGTGAAGCGCATAGGCGGGTGGTGCCGGAGTAGCTGGTGCTGATGGTGTGGACGGTGCTGATGTAGACCATGATTGGCGGAGCAATTGGGAAAACGCGGGTACATCGGGGCCACACTGCAGCACAACAATACGCATAGGACTACACTCTAATGCGTCGTCTGCAATCCCAGGAGTTGAAGTAGGACTATGGCCGCAATCATTATCGTCGGTGCCCAGTGGGGCGACGAGGGCAAGGGCAAAGCAACCGATATTCTCGGTGGCCGCGTCGACTACGTCGTCAAGCCCAACGGTGGCAATAACGCCGGCCACACCGTTGTCGTCGGCGGTGAGAAGTATGAGCTGAAGCTGCTTCCGGCGGGTGTGCTGTCGGAAAACGCGGTGCCGATTATCGGTAACGGCTGTGTGGTCAACCTCGAGGCGCTTTTCGACGAGATTGATGGCCTCGAAGCTCGCGGTGCAAAGGCCTCCCGCCTGCGCGTTTCCGGCAATGCCCACATGGTTGCTCCGTACCACCAGACGCTGGACCGCGTGACCGAGCGCTTCCTGGGTAAGCGCGCTATCGGCACCACTGGCCGCGGTATCGGCCCGACGTATGCCGACAAGGTCGGCCGTACGGGCTTGCGTGTCCAGGACATTCTGGATGAGTCGATTCTGCGCCAGAAGATTGAGTCTTCGCTGGCTCAGAAGAACCAGATTCTGGTCAAGCTGTACAACCGCCGCGCTATCGACCCGGATGAAGTCTTTGATTACTTCATGGGCTTCGCCGATCGTCTGCGCCCGATGATTATCGACTCGGAGTTTGAGCTCAATCAGGCTTTGGATGCCGGCAAGCACGTCCTCATGGAGGGCGGCCAGGCCACCATGCTCGACGTCGACCACGGCACCTACCCGTTCGTGACCTCCTCGAACCCAACCGCTGGTGGTGCCTGCGTGGGCACCGGCATCGGCCCGACGAAGATCACTTCGGTGCTGGGCATCATGAAGGCCTACACCACCCGCGTCGGTGCTGGCCCGTTCCCGACGGAGCTGTTCGACAAGTGGGGCGAGTACCTGCAGACCACCGGCGGTGAGGTCGGAGTCAACACCGGCCGTAAGCGCCGCTGTGGTTGGTACGACTCGGTGCTGGCTCGCTACGCCGCGCGCGTCAACGGTTTCACGGATCTGTTCATCACCAAGCTGGATGTCCTGACTGGTATCGGCGAGATTCCGATTTGTGTCGCTTACGACGTTGATGGCGTGCGTCACGACGAAATGCCACTCACCCAGTCGGAGTTCCACCACGCTGTCCCGATTTACGAGACCATGCCTGCATGGGACGAAGACATCACTGGCTGCCGCACCTTCGATGAGCTGCCGGACAAGGCCAAGGATTACCTGAACCGCCTGGAGGAGCTCTCCGGCGCTCGCATTTCCTACATCGGTGTTGGCCCGGGTCGTGACCAGACCATCGTTGTCCACGATGTGCTGGACAACTAGCGCTGGGCAACTAGCGCTGGGTACTTAGCCTGGGGGGCAGTGGCGAACTAGCCGGAAAATAGTCCGGCTTTCGACCCGGCTTTATCGAACTGTTAGATAAAAAATCTTCGGTGTCGAAACTGCTGGCTGCTGTAAAAAAGAACATTTGCTAACCACGAGAAGGCTCTGGGAATTGTCAGTTGACACTGGCATCCCAGAGTCATTTTTGTATCGTAGGCCTCACCGCGTGGTCCAACGACAGAAGTCCAAACGACAGAAGGCGTGTGGTTTTCATGCAAAACACAGGACACCGAGTACAACGATTGGCAAGTTCCGCCGTACTTTCCGGCGCGATGGTTTTCTCCGCAGTAGGTGGAGCCGTTGCAGCTCCCGCGGCTCAGGCGGAACCGGCCCCAGTGCCGGCACCGGCTCCGGCGAAGGCAGATAGCTGTACCCCGAACCCGGCAGCACCTGAAATCCAGGAGGCCCTGGATAAGGTCAACAGGGAGCGTCCGAACAACCATGATGGGTGGAAGTACACTGGCACCTCCAACTTCAGCCCGTGTAGCGATTTGAGCTTTGCTCTCGCAGATCAGGCCAAGCAGGGCAACGCTCAGTCCTCCACTGTGCTGTTGATGTTCCACAAGGGTGAGTTTATTGGTACGGACTCTGACCGGCCTCAGCACATCAACAAGGTGACGCCGACCCCTGATGGTAAGAACATCTCGGTCATCTACCACGACTGGGAGGCCCAGGAGGCCGCAGGTGCGCCGAACGCTGATGCGGCCAAGTTCACCTCTAATGTTCACTTCTTCTGGAACGGAGATCACGTCGTCCACGAGGGCAAGATTCCCGGCGGCGCGACACCCGCTTCCTAAGGACTCCCGAGAATTTTCGAGAGCTTTCGAAAATTCTTGGACACTCCCGGGGTCTCTTGAGTTTTCCCAAGTAAACTCAATTCAGAGTCGGACATGAGAAAGTAATGCTCCGTCGTAGCGCAGTGCTTGAGAAAACTTGAGAGAACAGAAGAGGTTCCAGCCATGAGTGGTCATTCAGTTCGTCGCGGGTCGATGCTGGTTAGCGCGGCGGTCGCAGGTGTAGTGGCTTTGTCCGGTTGCTCCACTGATGAGACCGCAGCACCGACCTCTGCTTCTCAGGTAGATCAAGAAACGACGACCATCACTACGACCACCACTGTCGAGGATGACAGTGAAAGTGCAGATACCCCCAATCCGGATGTCGATGACAACGACTCCGATGGGGGTTCTTCTGCGCCAACCCAGGAAGAGGCTTTCGAAGAAGCGGTTGCCGACCTGAACTCAATGGAAGGTGGCAATGGCAGCGGTTGGACAGTCACGGACGATACGAACTGGGATACCACCAGCGAGTTGACCTTTGCCTCAGCAGTACAGAATGAAATTACGCATTCAACTACCGCTGGTGCAGTGCTGCTGTTTCATAAGGGCGAGTACGTGGGTACCGCCGGTGGTCCGCAGACAATCAACTCGGTCGAGGGCGATGGCAAAACTGTGACCGTCAATTTCTTCGATGTCAATAAAATGATCGAAGACGGCGGTGCCTTCGCCTTTAAAGACCAGTACAACGCTCCCGTTACGTACTCCTGGGATGGGTCAGAGGTCGCTCAAGAAGGCGAGATTCCAAAAGCAGAGGGAAATTAAACGCTCACCCCGCACTCTCTCCAGATGCGAGTGCTGTCAGGCCGTTTTAAAGTAGTGGCGCGCCACACAGTTTTCATCTAGATTTCTGTGTTCCGTAAACCTCCGACGGTAGTTTGTCGACACTGTGTTGTCGGTACTGCGCCGTCGCTATGAAGTCGCTAATACTACGCCCAAAGAGGAAAATCACCGGCCATGTCTTCTCGCAACTCATCTGACTCCATGTTTGACGAACGGACCAAGCAGAGCGAGCAGCCTCAGAATTCACGCGTCCACGGCACGCGCCGCGCAATCGCGGCCATCGCTATGGGCGCGTTTGCTATTTCTCCTATTGCAGCCTGCAGCAATGATGCAGACAACGACGCGGCATCGTCGTCAAGCAGTGCAAGCGCGGTCAGCACTACGTCGAGCGAAGAGAAGACCTTTGAAAAGCAGCAGGTTGCTGAGCTGAATGCGGCCGCGAATGTGCGGCCGGCTGCGATGGCTAAGCTGCCGGAGGGTTTTGATCTGCAGTCGCACCGTGGTGGTCGCGGTGAGTGGACGGAGGAGTCCAAGCAGGCGATGATCAACTCGTTGGAGCTGGGCGTTACGACGTTGGAGCTGGACATCGTCCTGACGAAGGATGGCGTGCCTATGGTCTGGCACGATCCGGAGATCCAAGACGATAAGTGCTCGGACACCGAGCCAGTGACGGAGGGGGATCCGCAGTACCCGTACGTCGGCAAGCTCGTGCATGATCTCACCTATGAGCAGGTACAAACCCTGGTCTGTGACAAGAAGCTCGAGGACTTTCCGGATGCGGAGCCAATCAAGGGCAATAGGATGATGACCCTGCCGGAGCTGTTCGAGCTGACTAAGGACAACCAGGACATCCACTTCAACATTGAGACCAAGATTGAGGGCGAAAAGCGCGCTGACTCGGCAGAACCGCAGGAGTTCGTCGATGTGATTCTCGACGAGATTGACCGCGCGGGTGTGGCTAATCGTGTGATGATTCAGTCCTTCGATTGGCGCTCGCTGCCGCTGGTCGCGGAACGGAACCCGGAGATTCCGCTGGTCATGCTGTGGGACGAGACCACCTGGAAGAAGGATTCTCCTTGGATTGGCGATGTCAATTACGACGAGGTCAATGGCGACATCATCGAGGCCGCCAAGCAGCTCGGCGTGCAGGTGCTCTCACCGACGCACAGCATTCCTTACGGCAAGACACCGTCAGATGCTGACTACCACCCGGTCGCCACGCCGGAGCTAATCTCCCGTGCGCATGAGGCCGGCATGAAGGTGGTGCCGTGGACCGTAAATGAAAAGGAGACCATGCGCGAGCAAATTGCCGCTGGTGTCGACGGCATCATCACCGACTACCCGACGCGACTGCGCGAGGTCTTGGCCGAGCTGAATATGCCGCTGCCGGAGCCTGCTCCGGTGGGTGATGCAGCGATGTCGACGAACTAGTAAACCCGGCCAGCACCAGCGGAAACTCGTCTGTATCCCTGTTTTGCCCGTGTTTAGCTCTGCGGGCTGAGCGTGTTTCGTGTCACACTTGACCTTATGACGCGTTTGAAAGTGCTTGCCGACGTTGACACGGGTATCGATGACAGTCTTGCTCTCGTCTACCTCGCGGGGTTGCATACCGCAGGCGAGATCGAGCTGGTGGGTGTGACCTGCGCAGGTGGTAACACCACTGCGGCATGGTCTGCCCGTAATACCAAGTACATGCTGAATCTTTGTGGTTGTCCGGAGGTTCCGGTCGTCAGCGGTTTCGAGGGGCCCGCTGACCGTGAGCTGACCACCACGCCTGAGACTCATGGCCCGTACGGGCTGGGCTACAACCTGGCGCCACCGGCCGTCATCTACGAACCGGGGCGCGCAGGAGCGGCGGATCCGCTGGCGCTGTGGCGCCAGGTCATCGAGCAGGCACGGTCGACGGGGGAGAAGGTGCACCTGCTGGTCACTGGCCCTATGACCACCTACGTGGCCGCTTTGAAGAAGTACCCGGAACTCATGCGGGAGCTCGACGGCGTGACCATTATGGGTGGTGCTGTGGAGTACCACGGTAACGTTACCGAGTTTGCGGAATGGAACTTCTGGGTTGACCCCACCGCGGTCATCGAGGTCTTCGGCACCGCGGGCGCTGTGGCCGTCGAGCGCCCGGAGGATGCCGTGCGCAGCATCGCCACCGCCGCAGGCGCGCCGGTGCCGACGCTGGTTCCGCTCAATGTCACCGAGACCATCACCATTAGTGATACTGAGATTGAATCCTGGCGAGATGCCGGTATGAACCCGGAGCTACTGCGTGTTCTGCGTCGCTCACTGAAGTTCTACTTTGAGTTCCACCAGGGAGTTGGAGTCGGTTACAAGGCGCAGGTTCATGACCTCTTTGCCGCGATGGTGGCCGTCGGTGCGGTGACCGGGGAAGTGGAGAAGATGCGTCTCGTGGGCGTCGATAAGCGAACCTTTGCAGATGAGCCAGCACGCCGCGGCCAGGTGGTGGAGGATTCAGCCGGAGCGGTGGCGAATGTTGTCCTGGCCGCTGACCGTGAGGTGGCGCTGGCTGAGTTCCAGCGGGTGTTCCCGCGCTAGGTTCCCGCCCGTGCCCGCCGCGGTGAATCAGCTCGCTGTCGTATGCTGGAGGCAATCAATTTAACAGCTGCTGGTTGCGCAGCGTATGTGCCGTAGACGAAAGCGAATTTATCTCGATGTTCACCCCTGAAGTCACCGGAACCCCGTACCAGCCGGGAGCAACGCGAGTTCTGCTGCTCGGCTCTGGCGAGCTCGGCAAGGAGGTGACCATTGCTTTCCAGCGTCTTGGCGTTGAGGTGCACGCTGCCGATCGCTACGAGCATGCACCGGCACACCAGGTCGCTCACCACGCCTACGTCTTGAATATGTCGGATTCCAGTGCACTGCGGGATCTGATTCTCCAGGTCAAGCCACACTTCATCGTCCCTGAGATTGAGGCTCTGGCAACCGAGGTGCTGGCAGAGGTCGAGGAAGATGAGACGCTGGACGTCACCGTTATTCCGACCGCACGGGCGACTCAGCTGACCATGAACCGAGAGGGTATTCGCCGCCTGGCTGCGGAAGAGGTGGGGCTGCCGACTTCCCGCTATCACTTCGCCTCCAGCTTTGATGAGTTCACCGCAGCTGTTGATGAGATTGGCTTCCCATGCGTGGTCAAGCCGGTCATGAGTTCCTCGGGCAAGGGACAGTCCACGCTGCGTTCGCCGGAGGATGTCCAGGCCGCGTGGGATTACGCCATGAGTGGCGGTCGCGTTGAGTCCGGTCGCGTCATCGTGGAGGGCTTCGTCGATTTCGACTATGAGATCACGCTGCTGACCGTGCGCTCCGTGGATCCGGAGACCGGCGAGGGGGCAACGTGGTTCTGTGAGCCCATCGGCCACCGTCAGCAGGATGGTGACTACGTTGAGTCCTGGCAACCGGCTGCCATGAGCGAAAACGCCCTGGACAATGCTCGCTCTGTCGCCGCGCGCATCACCAACGCGCTGGGCGGTCGCGGTATCTTCGGCGTCGAGCTGTTTGTCCGCGGCGATGAGGTGTGGTTCTCCGAGGTCAGCCCGCGTCCGCACGACACCGGCATGGTCACCATGGGTACGCAGCGTTTCTCCGAGTTCGAGCTGCACGCGCGCGCAGTGTTGGGTCTGCCTATCGACGTCACGCTGGTGTCCCCGGGAGCCTCCGCTGTCGTCTACGGCGGTGCTGACATCGAGCAGCCGGGTTACACCGGGCTGACGGAGGCCATGGCTATTCCGGAGACCGATATTCGTATCTTTGGTAAGCCGGTTGCCGGCCCGCGTCGCCGCATGGGTGTTGCTGTTTCGACCGCGGATTCTGTCGATGCTGCTCGTGAGCGCGCATCGGAGGCGGCATCAAAGATTAAGGTCGTCGAACTGGGGTAGTTCGACGACCTAGTGTGCGCTGCTGGTGTTGCTTGGGAAAGGAACGCTGCAGCGCACTTTTTTGTGCCCGCTGTGGTGCGTAAGCTACTTGATCTACTTGGACTTCTGTACCGGTGGCTCGGCCGACCAGGGGAAGACGATCCAGTCATCGGTGTGCTTCCAGACGTAGTCCGGTGCAATCTCCGAGCGGGACTTGCCGTAGAGCACAGCGGAACGGACTTCAGCGCCGTGCTTCTTGAGCAGGTCGAGCACCAGATGCAGCGTGCGACCGGAGTCGGCCACATCGTCAACGACCAGCAGGCGGCGGTTGGAAATCGATTCGATGTCCAGGAGCGGCTCCAGCAGAACCGGATCCGGCAGGGTCTCCGCCACGTCGGTGTAGAACTCGACGTTGATGGCGTCAGAGAGCTTGACGCCCATGGTGTAGCTGAGTGCGCCTGCTGGCAGCAGGCCACCGCGGGCCACGGCGATAATAATCTCCGGGTCGAAGTCCGAGTCGACAATCTGCTGTGCCAGTTCACGGGAGGCGACGCCGAAGCCTTCCCAGGTCAGAACTTCCTTGACGTCCAGGTTGGATGAGTCTGCATGATAAGCCATGTATTAACTCTAATCCGAAGATCGACTGACGTGCACAATCAACTGTCCGGTTAGACCCGATGCGCTAGCTCGCGACGGTCTCCACAACAGCTTCGTGCACAGCTTCGGCCACGTCATCGGCATCTGGCTGCTTTGCGACGACCGTGGAGGCCGCAACCATGTCAGCCCACTCGACCAGCTTCTTGCGCTCGCGGCCTTCGGCTTCGCCCGCGGCACGCTCGGCGGCGTCGAGTGCGTGCCAGCCCTCCCAGGTGGTGACCTGGAGGCCCTTGTCGGCCAGGAACTCGTCGACGTCGTTATGCGTGGGCTTTGCAGGTGCGGCCAGGCGACCTGCCTCCCAGTCGGCGATGAGGTTGCCGACAGCTTCGTTGGCATCGCCCTTGGTGTTACCGATTAGGCCGACCGGGCCACGGCGAATCCAGCCGGTGGTGTACAGGCCCTGGATGTGGTTGCCGTCGATGTCGTCAAGCACGCGGCCGCCGGCATCTGGGATGGTGTGCGTGCCGGTGTCGAACGGTACGCCGGTGACTGCGTCGGAGCGGTAGCCGACTGCGCGGTAGACCGCACCGACCGGCCATTCGGTGAACTTGCCGGTGCCGCGGACGCCACCCTCGCCGTCGAGTTCGGTGCGTTCGGTGCGGATAGCGCTGACGTGCTGTACTCCATCTTCACCGGTCTCGCCGATGATTTCGACCGGGGACTCGAAGAAGTGGATGAAGAGCTTGTGCGGGGCGCCCTTTGGCTCGCGGATGGCGTAGTTTTCCAGAATCGTACAGACCTGATCGGTGATCTTGGACTCGCGACGGGACGTTTCGGAGGCGGCATCGTACTGGATGTCCTCCGGATTCACGACAACCTCAATGGTGTCAGAGTGGTCCAGTTCCTTCAGCTCCAGTGGAGTGAACTTTGCCTGAGCCGGACCGCGACGGCCAAAGACATGGACTTCGCGGGCGGCATTCTTTGCCAGGCCGTCGTAGACGTTGTCGGCGATTTCGGTGACGTGCAGCTCATCGGCAGTCTTGGCGAGAATACGGGCGACGTCGAGACCCACGTTACCGACGCCGATCACAGCGACCGACTCAGCAGAGAGGTCCCATTCGCGAGCAAACTCCGGGTGGGAGTCGTAGAAACCTACGAACTCACCGGCGCCGTAGTGCTCCGGCAGATCCGAGCCCGGGATGTTCAGATCGCGGTCGCCGGTCGCGCCAGTGGCGAAGATGATGGCGTCGTAGAACTGGCGCAGTTCATCAACGCTGACCTGCTTGCCGACGTCCACGTTGCCCAGCAGTCGAACCTGCGGCTTGTCCAGCACTCGGTGGAGGGACTTAATGATGCCCTTGATTCGCGGGTGGTCTGGCGCAACACCGTAGCGGATGAGGCCGAACGGCACTGGAAGGCGCTCGTAGAGGTCGATGGCGACATCGCGGCCGGACTTCATCAGCGCGTCGGAGGCGTAGATGCCGGCCGGGCCCGAGCCAACCACGGCTACACGCAGTGGCGTGGTGGAGTTGGCGAGATCGGGCAGTGAGGAAGCGGCCGTGTTCTGGGCTGCAGTCTGGTCGTTGGTCATTGGGTGGAATCCTTTTTCTACGTTTTCTTTGTCGCGATTGCTTATCGTAGACCAACCGGTCTATGCTTGCTGAAACAGAATATAGACAAACTGGTCTACAAAAAGCAAACACAAAACACCGCAAGAATCACTGCTTTGGCTTGAGAGGGTTTTGCTGCGCATCGCTTCTGCTGAATGAGCTCTGAAAGGGGCTCGTCGTGCGAGCATCGTGGCAACGGCAGGCTCTGGTTGGGTAAGCGGGGAAGGGCTTGTCATGGAAAAACTCATAGTCTTCGTGCTAATCGGCCTTGGCGCGCAATTAGTCGACGGCACTCTGGGGATGGCTTTCGGTGTCACCGCTACTTCGCTGTTTATTGTCGCTGGTAGTAGTGCTGCCACTGCGTCGGCGGTGGTTCACGTAGCAGAGGTGGGTACGACACTGGCCTCCGGTATTTCACACTGGCGATTCGGCAATGTCGACTGGCGACGCGCGCTGAGTCTTGGCGTGCCGGGTGCTATCGGTGCCTTTATTGGTGCGACCTTTTTGGCGAATCTCGACGGTGATGCCGCGACGCCTGTGACCTCGACAATCTTGCTTTTCCTCGGTCTGTGGGTGATTATCCGCTTCGCCTTTTTGGCCAATGTTAAGCGCAAGAAGAAGGCCTGGGGGGCGAAGAAGCTCGCTCCGCTGGGGCTCTTTGGTGGCCTGCTTGATTCCACTGGAGGCGGTGGTTGGGGGCCTGTTACCACCTCAACTTTGCTCGGCGCTGAGGCTGACCAGCCGCGCAAGATTATCGGTACTGTCTCTGCGGCGGAATTTCTCGTTGCCTTGGCGGCTGTACTGGGCTTTTTGCCCAAGCTGCGGGAGGAATTCACTCAGCATGCCGCACCGGTAATTGGTTTGTTGTGCGGTGGTGTGATTGCGGCACCCTTGGCTGCGTACCTGGTGGGGCGCATTAATCCGCGGCTGCTTGGGATTGCGATCGGCGGCGTGTTGGTGGGGCTGAATATTCGCACTCTGTTTTCGTCGCTGGTTTCTGGGGGCGTACTGACGACAGCGCTGCTCGTGTGGGCTTTTGTTGTCGTTGTGCTGGTGCTGTGGGCGCGTTCGCACGACACTCTTCCGGGGCTGCGTCAGCGGGTCCAACTTGAGCCGACTTCTCAGTCTTCCTCGGCTGATGTGCCTAGTTCTGGATCTCCATCACCCGCTTCGGTTGATGCCGGGGCCGAGGATGCTTCTGAAGGTGTCAAAGTGGGTGCGAAAAACGGTGTCCGCGTGGGCGAAGCGGAAGTCCGCTAGGTATCCGAGCGTGTCCCGGCTTGCACTAGCCAGACTGGTCGGTCTAATGTTGCCTGCAATGCAACGTAGACCAAACGGTCTATAAAGATTAGAAACTAATTCGGTCAACGAGAACAAAACGAAAGTGATTCGGTAGATTCCCCATGAGCTCTCCTACGAAAACCGCCGAGCGTCCAGCTTCCGCAGCGGCTACCCGACGTAAGAAGCGCGCACCGAAGCCACAGGGGCAGTGGCTTATCGACGGCCGCGAGCCACTTAACGACGACGAGCGCATTAAGAAAGAAGATGCTGGCATCGCCGTTAAGCAGCGTGTTATCGACATCTACTCCAAGCAGGGGTTTGACTCCATCCCCGCGGAGGACCTAGCGCCTCGCTTTAAGTGGATTGGCCTCTACACCCAGCGCAAGCAGGGGCTTAGCGGTGAGCACACCGGCGTGAAGACCAACGCCGAGCTGCAGGACAAGTACTTTATGCTCCGCGTCCGCCTCGACGGTGGCCAGACCACCACCGAGGGCATTCGCACCATCGGCGAGATTTCCCGCGACTTCGCCCGCGACACTGCGGACTTCTCCGACCGCCAGAACGTCCAGCTGCACTGGATTCGCGTCGAAGATATGCCGGAGATCTGGGACCGCCTTGAGCGAGTTGGTCTCGACACCAACTTTGGCTGCGGCGACGTTCCCCGCGTTATTCTAGGCAGCCCGGTTGCCGGTGTTGCGGCCGATGAAATTGTCGACGGCACCAACGCCATCCGCCGCATCAAGGAGGAGTACCTCTCCGGCGACGAGTTCTCCAACCTACCGCGTAAGTTTAAGTCGGCAGTTTCCGGTTCCCCGCGTCTCGATGTCACCCACGAGGTCCAGGACGTTGCCTTCGTCGGTGTCAATCATCCAGAGCACGGCCCCGGTTTCGACGTTTGGGTCGGTGGTGGTCTCTCCACCAACCCGATGCTCGCCCAGCGTCTCGGCGCCTGGATCCCAGAGGACGAGGTTCCCGAGGTATGGGCGGGCGTGTGCCGCATCTTCCGGGACTACGGCTACCGTCGCCTGCGCAATCGTGCGCGTCTGAAGTTCCTCGTTGCCGAATGGGGCGCGGAGAAGTTCCGCCAGGTACTCGAAGACGACTACCTCAACCGCAAGCTTATCGACGGCCCCGCACCCGAACCTTTCGAAGGCGACCGTGACCACATCGGCGTGCACAAGCAGGCCGACGGTCTCAACTACGTCGGTGTTAAGCCCGCTGTTGGCCGTGTTCCGGGCTCTGATCTGGTCAAACTCGCCGACATCGCCGAGCGCCACGGTGTTTCCCGCGTCCGCACCACCGTGATGAAGGAGCTCATTCTCCTCGACGTCGCCGACGACCAGGTCGACTCCCTGCTCGCAGAACTCGACGAAATTGGCCTGTCTGCCAAGCCCTCAGCTTTCCGACGGGGCATCCTGGCCTGCACCGGCCTAGAGTTCTGCAAGCTCGCACTTGTCACCACGCGCCAGCGCGCAATTGATTTGGTGGGCGACTTGGAGGAACGCCTCGGTGACCTCGACGTCCCAATCACCATTGCGCTCAATGGCTGCCCGAATGCCTGCGCCCGCACGCAGATTGCCGACATCGGACTCAAGGGGCAGATTGTCACCGACGACGAGGGCAACCGTGTCGAGGGTTTCCAGGTTCACCTCGGTGGTTCGCTGGGGCTCGATGCCAACTTCGGCCGCAAGGTTCGCGGACACAAGGTCACCTCGGCAGAACTGGGTGACTACATCGAGCGCGTCGTCAATCACTTCAAGGAGCAGCGCCACGAGGGTGAACAGTTCCGCGAGTGGATTGTCCGCGCTGATGAGGAGGACCTGAAGTGAGTGAATCTCCCAATGGGGTTCGGTCGCAGGGGCCGTCGTCAAGCGAAAAAGACGAGACGCCAGCGCGACTGGGGATCGGTGGCCGAAGCGCACACCCCAATCCGAACCGGGGTGCGGTGATGCATTGCCCTTACTGCGGCGGTGATGATCTGTGGCCCGACCTGGAAACCGATTACGCCTGGCAATGCCGCGAATGCTGCCGGGTATTCACAGTGAAACTGCACGGACATATCGATAGAAAGGTGGCGTCATGAGCACGGGACTGAAAACCGCTGAGGTCATTAAGACTCAGGAGGCGCTCGCGCGTGAAGACGCGCTGGACAACCCGGAAACTGCTCGCCGTCTGATTGAGCTCGCACTGGAGTGGGGCTCCAAGCTGGAGACTGCCACTGCTGGGGAAGTACTGGAATGGGGTGCGGAGCACCTGCACACGCCACTGGCCGTGACCCTGTCGATGCAGGACACAGTGTTGGCGGAACTGGCTGCTCGGCACGCGCCGGAGGCAGATCTGATTTTCCTGGATACCGGTTACCACTTCCCGGAGACCCTCGACGTGGCAGAGCAGGTCGCACAGCGTTACGACAACCGACTGCTGTCGATTGAGCCGAAGCGCACCCGCGCCGAGCAGGACGCCGAAGAGGGCGTCGATCTGTACAAGACCGACCCGACGCGATGCTGCGCATTGCGGAAGGTCGAGCCGCTGTCTGCCGTGAAGCGCCCCTACGAGGGCTGGGTCACAGGTCTGAAGCGCGTCGACGCGCCGACCCGCGCACACACGCCGGTACTGGAAATCGACAAGACTGGTCGCATCAAGCTCAACCCGCTGGCCACCTGGACAGATGAGGATGTTGCCCAGTACATCGAGGACAACGACCTCATTGTGCATCCGCTGACGCAACAGGGGTTCCCGTCGATTGGCTGCGCGACATGCACCGCGCGAGTGGCAGAGGGTGCGGATCCGCGCTCGGGTCGCTGGGCGGGCTCCGAGAAGACTGAGTGCGGATTGCACCTCTAGTTCGAGCGGCTAGCAGACAGCTACTTGCCGCCAGCCACTAGCCACCTGCCGATAACCGATATCAGCCAAAACAGCGCAGTTGCAACAGCCAACACAGCCCCCAACAGAAAGAACCCCCCATGACTAGCTCAACCACCGTTTCCGTACAAAACCGCCTCGACCCGCGGCTTGCCGAGCTGGAAGCCGAGGCCATCGACATTATTCGCCAGACCGCCGGTCAGTTCGACCGTCCGGCACTACTTTTCTCCGGCGGAAAGGATTCCGTCGTCGTGCTCGAGCTGGCCAAGCGCGCCTTCGCACCGGCGGGTATCCCGCTGGAGCTGCTCCACGTCGACACCGGCCACAACTTCCCCGAAGTTATTGAATTCCGCGACAAGATTGCCGCTCAGCCGGGCATCAAGCTGCACGTAGCCAAGGTCCAAGACTGGATCGACAGCGGCGTGCTCACCGAGCGTGCCGACGGCACCCGCAACCCCTTGCAGACAGTGCCGCTGGTGGAGACCATTGCCAACCGTGGTTACGATGCCGTTCTCGGTGGCGCCCGCCGCGATGAGGAGAAGGCCCGCGCAAAGGAGCGCGTGTTCTCCGTCCGCGACTCCTTCGGAGGTTGGGATCCACGCCGTCAGCGCCCTGAGCTGTGGGGGCTCTACAACGGTCGCCACGCCGCCGGAGAGAACGTCCGCGTTTTCCCGATCTCGAACTGGACCGAGGCCGACGTCTGGGCCTACATCGAAGCCCGTGACATCGAACTGCCGCCCATCTACTTCTCCCATGAGCGTGAGGTGTTCAACCGCGGCGGTATGTGGCTGGCACCGGGCGAGTGGGGTGGACCCCGCGACGGCGAGACCCTCGAGGTTCGCACTGTCCGCTACCGCACTGTCGGTGACATGAGCTGCACCGGCGCTGTCGAATCGACTGCCACCACTATTGCCGAGGTCATGGAGGAACTTCGCACATCCAAGCTCACCGAGCGCGGCGCTACCCGCGCAGATGACAAGTTGTCCGAATCCTCCATGGAAGACCGTAAGAAGGAAGGTTACTTCTGATGAGCCAGCCAAATTCCCCAGCTACCCTGATTTCCGCTGACCGCGCCACTCGCGCTCGTCGCACTCTTCGCCTGTGCACCGCTGGCTCCGTCGACGACGGTAAGTCCACCTTCGTCGGTCGCCTGCTGCACGACACGAAGAATATCCTCGCTGACCAGTACGAGGCCGTCGTCGCCTCCTCACAGGCGCGCGGTCAGGAAAACCCGGACCTGTCGCTGCTGGTCGACGGTCTGCGGGCCGAGCGTGAGCAGGGCATCACCATCGATGTCGCCTACCGCTACTTCGCCACCGACGTCCGCTCCTTCATCCTCGCCGACTGCCCAGGTCACGAGCAGTACACCCGAAACACCGTCACCGGTATGTCCACCGCCGAGGCCGTCGTTTTGCTTATCGACGCGCGCAACGGCGTCGTGACGCAGACCAAGCGTCACGCAACGGTGGCCGGTCTGCTGGGCGTTCGCCACGTGATTTTCGCAGTCAACAAGATTGACCTACTGGACTACAGCGAAGAGGCCTTCCGCGCCATTGAGTCGGATGTGGCAGCACTAGCAGAGCGCCTGGGTCTGCAGAACACCTTCGTTGTTCCAGTGTCGGCTCTGGTCGGCGACAACATTGTCGATTCTTCTGAGCACACTCCGTGGTACGAGGGGCCGACCGTGCTGGAGCTGCTGGAAAACCTCAACATCGGTGCCGACCTGGAAACCGATGCCGAGGCTGACCTGCGCCTGCCCATCGACTATGTCATTCGCGATCACGCCACTGAATACCGTGGTTACGCCGGCCGTATCGCCGCAGGTAGCGTGCGTGTGGGCGATGTTGTCTCCGTAGACGCCAACCGTCAGGCTACGGTCACGAAGACCACCGTGGCAGCTGAGGATGTCACTGAGGCCGTGGCCGGCCAGTCGGTGGCCATCAGCCTGGATGCCGAGTTCGACCTCGCCCGTGGCGACCTCATCAGTGGCACGCGCCCGGAAGACGTGCGCCGTTTCTCCGCCGTGGCCGTCCACCTTGCAGACAAGCCGTTGGCAGTCGGTCGCGTCGTAGAGGTGCGCTATGGTGCCGCACTGGTGCGTGGTCGTATCGCTTCCGTCGATGCGCTCATCGATATCGAAACCGGTGAGCCCACCGGTGTGGCTGATCAGCTTGCAGTCAACGACGTCGCGGAGATCACCGTCGAGGTCGCACAGCCGCTGCCGGTCGATGCCTACCGCGTCGGTGGCCGTGTCGGTGCATTCCTGCTCATCGAGCCGGGCACCGGTGACACCCTCACCGCAGGCCTCGTGCGTGGCGCTGCCCAGTAGAGCCGCCAGGTAGAGAAACCAGAAAGCACAGCTAGCGAGCCTGAGGAGACCATCGATGACCGCACTGATTCTGCTTGCGCACGGTTCTCGGCACTCAGAGACCAAACCGGTGCTCGAAGACGTGGTCGCGCTCGTGCGCGAGAAGATGCCGCTCACCCGCCTGGATGCGCCCTCTCAGATTCGCCTCGCCTGGCTGGACCTCGACGAGCCCTCGCTGGATACCGTATGTGCCGAGCTCGCCGCTGCCGGCGAGACTCAGGCACTGGCTGTACCGCTGCTGTTCACCGATGCGTTCCACTCGCGAGTCGACGTTCCCGAGCAGGTTCGACTCTGCGATCGGCATGGTGTTGACATCACAGTGGCTGAAGGACTCGGGCTTGGCGACGGCACGAAGCGCGCCGTCGTAAAGCGAATCATCGAAGCGGCGGAGAATGCATCTTTTTCCTGGCCGGTCGATGCGCTGGTGATGGGGGTCGGCTCCTCTGATGAGGATGCCAATGCGGCGGTGCACCAGTTTGCGGCAAACCTTGGCGGGATGCTGCCGGGACATGTGAGCGCGGCATTCGTGGTCGGTCCTGAGAAAATCAAGGGAGCCGATGCTGTGGCCGCGGCGCAGGAGCGCGCGGCCAAGCGCGGACGCGGACTCGTAGTGGTGCCGCTGTTTACCGCGCCGGGCCTATTGTGGGATCGAGTCATCGATGCAGGCGCTGCCGACGGTGCTGGTCAGGTGGCTTTTGGTGAGCCATTGGCCGAGCTGTTGGCGCCGATTGTGTGCTGCCGCTGGGACTCGCGCGCCGCGTACACGGACGTGAAGGTAGTGGCGTAGCCGACGCTTTTTATCCGTCCTAGTTACTCGCCGTTACTCGCCCTTGGAGTGGGTGACCATCTCATCCCACTCGACGTACTTCTTGCGTTCGCGACCCTCGGCCTCGCCGGCGGTGCGTTCGGCAGCATCGAGCTTGTGCCAACCTTCCCAGTCCAGGTAGTCGATACCCTTGGACTCCAGCAGCTCGTTGACAGCGGACAACTCCGGCTTCGACGGGTTGAATTTCTTGCCCTCAGCGGCATCGGCCAGCAGATTGGCTACGGCCTCATTGGCATCGCCCTTGGTATTACCAATCAGGCCGACCGGTCCGCGGCGAACCCAACCGGTGGTGTAGAGGCCAGTGATGGCCTCGGCTGCTTCATCCTCGGTGTTGTCGGATTCGATGACTCGACCACCGACGTTGGAAATGACATTCTTCACGTTGTCGAACGGGATACCCGGCAGCGCATCAGAGCGGTAGCCCACGGCGGAGTAGACAGCGCCGACCTTCCAGTCGGTGGTCTCGCCGGTCGGCCGCAGCCCGCCAGCACCGTCGTATTCCATGCGCTGAGTGCGCAAGCCTGTCACATGCTGCTGGCCGTCGGTACCCTCCTCGCTGAGGATTTCCACTGGCGACTCGAAGAAGTGAATGTAGAGCTTGTGCGGTGCGTTCTTTGGCTCACGGATGGCGTAGTTCTCCAGGATGGTGCAGACCTGGTCAGTGATCTTGGAGTTGCGACGCATAATCTCGGATGCGGAGTCGTAATCAATATCGCGCGGATCGACAACGACCTCGACGTTCGGTGAGTAGTCGAGCTCCTTGAGCTCCAGCGGGGTGAACTTGGCCTGTGCCGGGCCGCGGCGGCCGAAGACGTGGACTTCCTTGGCCTTATTTGTCTTCAGAACCTCGTAGACATTGTCCGGGATTTCTGTGACGTGCAGTTCCTCACCGGTCTTCGCCAGGATTCGGGAGACATCCAGCGCGACGTTGCCGACTCCGACGACGGCCACGGACTCCGCCGAGAGATCCCAGGTGCGCTCAAAGAGTGGATTGCCGTCGTAGAAGCCCACGAATTCACCAGCACCAAAGTGCTCCGGCAGATCCGCACCCGGCGTTGGCAGCGCGCGGTCGCCGACGGCACCGGTGGCGAAGATGACGGCGTCGTAATGCTCCTTTAATTCGTCGAGCGTGATGTCCTTGCCGAACTCAACGTTGGAAAACAGGCGCAGCTCCGGCTTTTCCATCACACGGTGTAAGGCCATAATGATGCCCTTGATACGTGGGTGGTCGGGGGCGACGCCGTAGCGGATTAGACCAAATGGAGCCGGCATCTTTTCAAACAGATCGACTTCCACGTCAGTACTGGATTTCATCAGTGCATCGGAAGCATAAACACCGGCCGGGCCAGAGCCAATTACGGCAACGCGGAGCGGGCGATTCATGAAGCGTGTCCTTCTTTCTCTAATGCTTTACGACGGCCACGAGACCGCGGCGTAAGTAGCTGCCAGCGGTGACCTCGTGGGGGAAAGGAGTTATTGGTGAGCTATCGGTTTATTCGACATTCCCAATGGTAGCGCCCCCAATCGTAGCGATAACTTACGAAAAATCGAGAGGCGAGCATCACATCATCGGTGAGATGCTTTTGAAGGCGTACAAAACTAAATGTGACCTTAGTCACGTCCAATGTGGGAATTTGGGATAGTTCACTAGAAAAACCGCATAAAACCCGCGATTATGCGGGAAAATTGTTGGAATCTGTGGGGAAAAGTGTGGCTACCAGGGGTAACCAAAGAGGTTTGAGTCCGTCGTGAGATGTAAGGTGACTCACAATAAGATGAAAATAATGATTTGGGACTCAGCGGGATTGGAAGCTCAGCATGATCTTGAGCCTCCGGCAGTCCAATGGCTCGAGCCAAGTCAACGTTCAAATAAGTCAACGATTAAGCGCAGTGCGAGAAAGGAACGTCGGTGAGCGATAAGAACGCCCAAGCGTCCACCAACAACTCCGCAGTCCTGATTACTTCAGTGGACCGCGCAGACGATCTACAGGATGTCATTACGGCATTGTCTGAGGCACTGGGTGGGGCACGTTGCCTCCACACTGTCGGTGGGGCTCACGGCGCCACTGTGGATCAGGTTGTTGTGGATCCGGAATCCGCGCTTGACACCATCGTCAGTGCTGTTGAGGACGACCGCGCTGCTAACGAGGGGGCGGCTGTTCTGACCGGCTCCGGCAACCTCGATTTTGACTTCCGCATCGCCACCGTCGCCGGTGCCGGTGTCATCGTTGTCGCTGGTGGCGAGGGCTGTCACACAGAGGCCGCAAAGGCTCGCGTTCGTTTGGCGCTCAGCAGTGCAGCTCAGCGTCACAGCGAGGTACTCGCTGTTGTTCTCACAGGGGAGGAAGCAGTCGAGGCTGCTAAGACTCTCGATCTCGACGTTCCCGTTGTTGCCGTTGACGATGCTGAGGGGCTTCGCAAGGTCGTAAGCCGCGAGGTCACCGCAGTGATGACTCCACAGCGTTTCCAGTGGTGGCTGTTGCAGCGCGCCAAGACTGATAAGCGCCACATTGTGCTGCCAGAGGGGGATGATGACCGCATTCTTGAGGCCGCTGATTACCTCCTGCGCGAGGACATCTGTGAGCTTACTATCCTCGGTGACCCGGATGCTATGAAGGCGCGCGCCGCCGAACTTGGTTTTGACATCGACGCCGCCCATCTCTGGAACCCACAGACCTCCGAATATGTTGAGCAGTTCGCGGAACAGTTCGCAGAGATGCGCAAGGCCAAGGGGGTCACGCTGGAGCAGGCCCGTGAGACGATGCAGGACATCTCCTACTTTGCGACGATGATGATTCACAACGGGCTTGTCGACGGCATGGTGTCCGGTGCAGCCCACACAACTGCGCACACCATTCGTCCGTCCTTGCAAATCATTAAGACCAAGCCGTCGGCTTCCACGGTGTCGTCGCTGTTCCTCATGGTTATGGACAACTCGCTGTGGGGTTTTGCGGACTGTGCGGTGCTGCCGAAGCCGGCTCCGGAACAGCTGGGTGAAATCGCGGTGGTATCCGCCGAGACTGCAGCTTCCTTCGGTATCGACGCCCGCGTCGCCATGCTGAGCTACTCCACTGGAGCATCCGGCACAGGTGAGGATGTTGACCGTGTGAAGGCGGGTCTGGCCAAGGCCAAGGAGCTGGCCCCGGACCTCGCTGTCGATGGTCCGCTGCAGTTCGATGCCGCTATTGACCCGTCTGTGGCTGCGAAGAAGATGCCGGATTCCTCCGTTGCGGGTAAGGCAACTGTTTTCGTGTTCCCGGATCTGGACGCCGGTAACATCGGTTACAAGATTGCCCAGCGCTGTGGTGGTGCATTGGCAATCGGCCCGATTCTGCAGGGCTTGAACAAGCCGGTCAACGACCTCTCTCGTGGCGCCACGGTGCCGGACATCATCAACACGGTTGCAATTACCGCTATTCAGGCTGGAGGAAACTAATTATTATGTCCCGTCACGTACTTGTTTTGAACTCCGGTTCCTCCTCTATCAAGTTTCAGCTGGTAGATCCAGAGAAGGACTCAACGCAGCCGCCGTATGTCTCCGGTCTGGTGGAGCGCATTGGTGAAGAAGACGGCATTATTAATCTGAAGTTCTCCGGACAGAAGATTGAAATCACTGAGCCTATCGCTGACCATGCCAGTGGCCTTGACCGCGCGTTCGAGCTGATGGATGAGCACGGTGTTGGTCCGGAGTCGGTGGATATTGCCGCCGTCGGTCACCGCGTCGTTCACGGTGGTCGCCTGTTCTCTGGACCGGAGCTGATTACCGACGAGATCGTGGGCATGATCCGCGACCTTATTCCGCTGGCGCCGCTGCACAACCCGGCCAATATTGTAGGCATCGAAGAGTCTCGCAAGCTGCTTCCGGACGTGCCTCACGTCGCCGTCTTCGACACTGGTTTCTTCCACACCATGCCGCCAGCTGCTGCTCTGTACCCGCTAAATGCAGAGGTCGCATCGAAGTTTGATATCCGTCGTTACGGCTTCCACGGCACCTCGCATGAGTTTGTTTCCAAGCAGGTGCCGGACCTTCTGAATAAGCCGGCAGAGGAAATCAACCAGATTACGCTGCACCTGGGTAACGGTGCGTCGTGTGCGGCTATCCGAGGTGGCCAGGCGGTGGATACCTCGATGGGGCTGACTCCGCTGGCTGGTCTGATGATGGGCACTCGTACCGGTGACATTGACCCGGGCGTCATCTTCCACCTCTACCGCAACGGCATGAGCATCGATGAGATCGACAATCTGTGCAACCGCCAGTCTGGTTTGAAGGGTGTCTCTGGTGTCAATGACTTCCGAGTCCTGCAGGAGCGCATGGATGACCACGACCCGGATGCTTGGGCTGCATACCAGATGTATGTTCACCAGCTGCGCCGCTACATCGGCTCGTACATGCTGATTCTCGGTCGTCTCGATGCCATCACCTTCACCGCCGGTGTCGGTGAGAACCACGTCGGTATCCGCCGTGATTCGATGGCTGAGCTTGAGAACTTCGGTATCAAAATTGATGACGAGCTCAACTCCCAGCCGAATGACGGCCCACGTCTGATTTCGGCGGATGACTCGAAGGTCAAGGTCTTCGTGGTACCGACCAATGAGGAACTGGCCATTGCCCGCTACGCAATGAGCTTCGTGGACTAGTTCTTTGGACCGGAACCCTGACGAGTAGGCAGGGTTGCGGTAACCCGTAATCGACGGCTGCCGTGTACCTCACCTGTTGAATCCGCGACTGTAACTCAACAAAAACTCAACAAAAATGAGCTCGCCCCCACTGTCCTCCAAACTGGAAGACTCTAGTGGGGCGAGCTCATTTTTCACCGCCGGGGCGACTGCGCCTATGCCTCAACAGGCTCAGTCACCCGGTCATCGTTTCAACGCATCAGCGCAGCTAACTACCAGATGTAGACGCCGTCGCCGACCTGCAGGGTATCGAAGTACTTCACAGCATCATCGTGGTTCAGGTGGATGCAGCCGTGGGACATCTGATTAACAGAGCCCTCGTGGAAAGCTTCGCCGTCGTTGGTGAAGTACACCGAGAACGGCATCGGGCCGTTGTAAGGACGGGACCACTCATCGCGGACCTTGCGGGTAACGCTCAGGTGGCCACGGGTGGTTTCGTAACCTGGCATACCGGAGGACATTGGCACCGGACCGTAGGTGATGTTGCCATTTTCCTGCAGCCAGGTCTTCTGGTTAGCCAGGTCAACGCATGCGCGGGCGTTCGGCGGGCACGGGTTGTTTGGCTCTGGGCGTGGTTCAGGGCGTGGCTTCTGCTCTGGCTGTGGAGCAGGGGCAGGCGCCGGCTCAGGCTGCGACGGCTCGTCCTGGCCCCCCAGCAAACCGAAAATCTCGTTGACAACGCGGGTGGCTTCGGCCTTCTGTGCGGCTGGCAACGGCAGGCTGTCGATGGCGCTCAGCAGCTGAGTTTTGACCTTGTCCGCCACCTGCTTGTTGTTTTCAGCGAACTTGAAGTTTTCATTAATCAGAGCGACGACCGAATCCGGCAGCTTCACCGAAGAGGAATCCAGTACCTCAGAGAGCTCAGGGGCAAGGTCGCCCGAATTCAGAGTCGAGATCTCCGGCAGCTTGAGGTCCCGAACACTCTGGCTAAGCGACTGCAGGTCTGGGGAAACCGGCAGGGCAACGGCAGTGCCGGACCCAATACCAAAGGCAGTGGTGAGGGCTGCAGCGCTGATAATTACGCGCTTAGCGCTGCGGAGAGAGGATTTCGAAGAGGCAAACATAGAGGATATCTTAAACCACGAAAGGCAATTCTCTCTTTATTCACCAATTCTGGGGTGGCGCTCAGGCCCACAACAGCATGTTTGACCAGGTTCGGTAAGGAGCTGTTAGAGAGCTAACGCCAAGTCCGTGGCCGAATGAGATTTGCGATATCCACCAAGTTGTAGCGGTGTCGCGGAAACTGCGAAGAGCGTGCCAGCATCCGTAAGTCTTTTTCCAATCCTTCACGCAGGCCGGCCACGGTAAAGGGCGCATCGAAAAGACCATTGGAGCTAGCTGCATGGTCGAGGTTCGAGCTGCGCAACCAGTTCAGCGCGGACGCCATCACGGCGATGCGTAGCTGTGGCATGCGCGGTTCATTCGTCGGCAGCTCCACCAGACGACGCGCAGCACGGCGAATTCTCGATTCAGTTAACTCGGAGGGCATCCCTGAGGTGAGCATCAGAATCGTCGTCAAACGTGCCATGCGATGGTGACGGGAGTTACCGGGTACGCGGTCAAGCTGGGAGATAGCCATTTCGTGTTGGCGCTCAGAGGCCAGCTGACGAGCTAGCCCGAAGGCGGAGGATACCGTCGTCGGGTTGGCCGCCCACACGACGGCGTAGAGACGCAGGGTGTTGAAACGAATGGTCTGAGGCGACAGGGACTCGCTGGCCCAGGCGGGGGAGAAGATCTCGGGCGTATCGGCAGCGACATTATCCAGCGCGCTGCTCAAGTTCGCGGCGGCGCGGGCGACAGCGGGCTCGAGGAGAGATGCGTTGGCGATGCCCAAGCGCTGTTGAATCAACTCGAGAGTCGCTGCCAGCGCCAACTTCGGGGCGGGCTCGCCGGGCAGCATCGTCAGCACGTGGTGGAACGAGGCGAGGGCATCGTTGAATTGGTCGAGAAGCAAATAAGTCACGCCCTCGTACCAGTGGTAACGCCAATCGCGCTGCAAACGTTCAGAGACATCGCGGAGGCTGTCGCGGGCCTCATCAATTAATCCGAGGTCCAGTTTCGCACGCACGATGCCCAGTGGAATTTCCACCGAAGAACCATACTCGGGTTCGGACAGAGCATTGGTCAGTGCCTCGATAAGTTCGTTGGGCTCCGTAAATGACGAGGCACTCAAGATGCGCGCACCCGGATCTGTCGGGTTAATCAGTGGTACAGGCAGCGCGAAGGTCACTTCTTGCGGAGTGATTTCCACGCCGCGGGTGATGCCGTCGACAAGCTGATCGGTGCGGAACACCAGGTGCTTGGTGCCGTACGTGGAACGCTGCGGCGAGAAATTCGACACCGCCTGCGGGAATTGCACGCCGTCGCGCACCGCCAGAATCTCGCGCAATACGCCGATGAGCTGCACACTCATCTCTTCGGCAGAACCGAAGCGAGCCTCCGGGTTCTCGTGGCAAGCGCGTAGTAGGAAGCGGTAGAGCGAGTAAAAACGGCGGAATAGAGGCTCTTCGACAGGTGAGGGTAGCCCCGGGTCGTAGACGCCGTTGGTCGCCGGCAACTTCAGAATCAGCGAGGCCAGCGTGCGGCCGACTGTGTAGATATCGCTGGCAATCGTTGGTCCCGTCGTGGCAATCTCCGGCGCCTGGAAACCGGGCGTGCCGTAGATATGGCCGTAGGCGCCGATGCCGGTGACCGCGCCAACGTCGATAAGCGTGACGTGGTCTTCGCTGAGCAGCACGTTGTCCGGCTTCAAATCGTTGTAGACAACGCCGCGCGAGTGCAGGTAATCCAGCGCGGGGAGCAGCTCCAGGATGTAGCCAATCGCCAGGTCACAGGGCATGACGCCGTCGGGGTAGCTCCGTCGCTGCTTGCGTAACGACGGGCCGCCGACGTACTCCATCACAATGAAGCCGGTGGCGCTGTTGGCGTCCGTCTCATCGATGAAGTTGATGATCTTCACAATTCCCGGATGCGAGATTTCCGCGAGGAACTCGCGTTCCGCCTGGACTACGGCGAAATCCTTCTCGTTTTTCGCTGCCATCATGCCCTTGAGCACGACCCAACGATCCGAGACATTGTGGTCAATCGCCAGGTAAATCCAGCCGAGCCCGCCGTGGGCAATCGGGCCTACGATCTCGTACTGATCCGCCACGATATCGCCGGCTTTCAGGCTCGGCGCCGGCTTATTCGTCGCTCGAATCTTCTCATCACTCATTACTGCATCGCGCGGATCCTGCGTTGTGATGTACGGCAGGTGCACCATGCCGTCGGCGACAGTGCGTCCGCGGTGTGCATTCGATCGCCTCCGGCGGAAGTCCTCCAACGCTTTCCGGTGCGAGGCCATCGACGGATCTGGCGTCTGGGCGCCGGGTTGGGTCGTCGCGCTTGACGACGAGCCCCCGCGCCCCAACAATTCGGCGATATCGAACTCTTCGTCATCGTCATCATCGTCCGCAAAAGGGTCGAAGGCGACAGCGGCAGTGCCGGGCTCTTGTTCGTCGTCTTCATCGGCGAATGGGTCGAAGGCGACGGCCTGAGTGGCAGCTGCCTCTGCCTCTGCGTGAGCATCCTCCTGGGGCTCCGGCGTGTACTGGGGATGCTGGGCTTGCTCGGATTGCTGGGCTTGTTCGGAGAACTGGTTTTCGTCGCTCATCGGTTATCCACCTCGCCTTCTGGAGCAGCTTCCGGTGTGGGGGAGATTCCAAGTATGTCTTCATCGTCGCCGTACTGTGGCGATGGCTGTGTACCGCTTGGCAGGAAGGGGCCGAACCAAGTGTCGTAGAGGGACTGCCAGGTGCCATCGCTGGCCATACGCTCCAGGGTCGCGTTGATTTGGCGAACTAGGCCTGGGTTCCCCTTGGATACACCGGCCGCGTAGCTTTCCTCGTTCAAGCCCCGCTGGACAATGGCGGTAGCCGGATCTTGGTCGTTGATACCAGCGAGGATGGTGTCATCGGCAACGACAATCTCTGCCTGGCTGTTTTGAAGTGAAATGAGGCAGTCCGACCAGTTACCGACCAACAGCAGCGTATTGTTCGGCGAGAGCCGTCGAATCAAATCCTCGGTAGTGGATCCCCGGGAAACGCAGATGCGACCGTCCTCGACGTCCTCGGGGGAAGCATCGCCACCCGGCGAAGAGACTAGAACTCCAGCTCGTGCTGTCAAATACGGTGTGGAGAACAGCACCCTTTCGCGCCGGGCATCGGTGACCGTCATAGTGCGCAAAACGACATCGACAGTGCCGTCTTCGAGTGCGGCAGTGCGTTCGTTGCTGTCGACGAACCGAAACTCGACAGCATCGGGATTGTCAAAGATGTCCCGGGCAATCTCTTGTGCCAGGGATACTTCAAACCCCGAGAGCTCTCCGCTGCTGAAGTCGCGGAAGCTGAGCAGGTTCAATGATTGGTCAACACCAACGATGATGCGGCCGCGCTGGTAAATCTCCGGGATTCGCTCTTCCGGTGTTTGGTCATCGGGGGCGAGTGTGGACAGATCTGGGGTGTTGGCTTCTGCCGCAGGCTTCCTCGAGGAGGCTTTGTCGTAGAACGCGCCCGGTGGCAGGGGGAAGTCACCGGTGGCCTCCAGGATTGTGCGCGAGTAGGGATCGTCGGCAAGCGAATCGGTCGCGCAGGCACTGACGGTGAGCCCGGCGATGGCGAGTGCACCAAGGACGGCCCCGCGCCGCCAACCGGCGAGACTGTGGAGCGACGGGGAGAACGAAACAATCATAGGTACTCCAGAAGCCGGTGTCGGAAGCCGAAAACAACCAGAACTGCCGCGATGACGGTCAGCGTAACCGTGGCGAGGGATAGTGCCGCGATAGCGCGACGGGATTGGTCGAGGTTCTCACGGGCGGTCAGGCGGGACTCGGCGATGGAATTCTGTAGCGACTCATCGACCTGGTTGAACGCAGTCGCCGACGAGCTGGCATTATCCACATCGGTCGCGATGCGAACCGCACCGGCGTAGTCGCCTGAACTCAAGTGCTCCATCATCAGGTTGTGGCCGGACTCCCAGCTGTAGATACCGTGGATAGCGGCTCTGACATCGTCGTCCGGCGCGTTGGTGTCCACTCTTTCCAGCTCGCCGACCAGGGTGCGCACCGACTGCGAGAAGGACTCCGCATCCGCGGGCTGACGGCGCACTAAGCCGAGGGTTTCGCTGGCGCGTAGCTGCTGGGCATCAATGCGTACTTGGGTTAGGGCATGAACGTCCGGGCGCTGCTCTCCGAAGAGGGAGTTAGACTGCCACGGCTGAGTGGTGGCGATTCCCACACCGACAAGTGCGATGGCCATCAGCATGGTTGCACCAAACAGGCCGACGTTGAATAGTCGACCGGTGCGGCGAGTCAGCCACCACTGTGTGATTAGCAGCATCAAAATTGCCGCTGCCAGGCCTGACATCGGGAAAAGAGGTGGCTTCGATAGTTCGCGCTGCTCCTCATTAGTCGTGGTACTGGTGCGTTCGTAGAGCGACTTTGCAGCTGGCAGAATCTGGACCTGCATCAAGTTTGAGGCAGAGGCGAGGTACGCGACACTGACGGGGTTGCCCTGGCGCGCATTCGCGCGAGCTGTCTCGACCATGCCGGTGTAGACCGGCAACAGTCGCTGTACAGTCGCGACATCCTTCATCTCTGGATCATCGACGTTTTCAATGCCCGTAGCTGCGCGGGTAGCGGACATGGATGCTTGTGCGATGACATCGTCGAAGTTGCTGACCAAGTCCTGGCTGCTGTTGAGTGTGCCGCGGGAAAAAGCGGTGTTGGCGGACGCATCGGCAATCGTCAGCGAGGCATAGAGATTCTGCGAGGCATTGGCCATCGGCTCGCTCAGTTGCGAAATTCGGGTGAGCTGCTGCTGGCGTTGCGAGGTTGTTTGCCACATGGATAGGCCGGCTGCCAGGATAGCGACGATGAGGATGAGGGCGACTATGGTCAATCGGCCCGGTGACGTTATCAAAAATGACGCTGACCGGCGCACATACGTGGCCGACGGGCCGAGCTTGTCATAGAGGCGCTCACCGAGAAAACGTGTCAATCTCCGGTTGCGCGGGCCAATCTCCAGGGCATCCACGCGCAGGTCTGTATCGCGCGGAGAGTCTGCCAGGGCTGTTGGGGTTGCGGCCGTTGCTGGGGCATTAGCCGAGGACTCTGTAGTGTCCAGAGCAGTTGATGGTGCCGCGCTCTCGGGAGCCGGGGTGGCGGCGGGAGTATCTTTCGATTCCTTTGCCGCCTGAGCCGCAGTGTGTATGTCTAAGCTTTCGCCACCGGGAGTGGTGCGACCGCTGAAACGAGTTCGGCGTGGAGCGCGATTCTTGCGGTGGAATGGGTTTCGGCTTTTGTCGTGGGCGCGGGAATGAGGCGCACTTGAAGTGGTTTCACCCATGTGCACGTGTCCTTCCGACGTGACCGAAGTCGCCTGCGACAATCTCTCCGCTCAGAGCAACGTTAGTTCCTTGCAAATCTTAGTCGCTCGGGCTTGTGACGGAAAACACAAGGGTATCTGGCGTAGGGTGGAGACATGCTTCAGGATGGAAATGGTTGGGCGGCCGGCCCCAACGGTACGCGCTGCTGGGGACGCTTCGGAGCTGCAGGGCTGCTGATTGTGAGCCCTCAGCGCACGGTGCTTATGCAGTATCGAGCTGACTGGACATCGTTCCCCCTAACGTGGGGTGTTCCTGGTGGGGCTTGTGATTCTCATGAGACTCCTGAGGCGACCGCGCTGCGTGAAACGGCTGAGGAAACTGGGCTGCTGGAGCATCAGCTTCGCATCCTCGACACGCAGGTCACCACCGGGCCCTTCCCGGCCGATCCGGACCGCCCCGAGCTCGCCGGCGGCTGGAAGTACCACACGGTCTACGCACTAGCTGCCGAAGAGCTGGAGACGAATCCGAACGAAGAGTCTCTAGAGCTGCGCTGGATTCCGCTTGACGACGTCGACAGCCTCGATCTGCTGCCGCCTTTTGTGGAATCGTGGCCCCGGGTGCGCGCGCACCTCGAGAAACTGCTGGAGGCCCTTGACTAGGTGTCGGCTTCGCACCTACCGGCGCTCTCTGCGTCGACTACTTGGAGTCGGCAACTGCTGCCGCGCCAGCGGCCAGCGCGGTGACGGTCAGGACAGACGGCCATGCGCCAATCTTCTTAGCCAGCGGGTGTGAGAGGCCGAAAGCGCCGAGGTAGGCGGCCACTAGGCCAGCGGCTCCCAGGGCGCCGGTCTTTGCGCTCCAGGTGCGTGCTGCGTATGCGCCGGCGGCACCCAAGATGGCGCCACCGAGCGGACGAATGCCTGTTTCGCGAGCGGTGAGCCAGCCGCCGATGAGGCCAGTGGCCACGAGCGGAGCGGTCTTTACGTCTTTTGCCTTCTTCAAAGTAATAGCCATAAGCATCATCGTACCTAGTAAGAAGGGCTTGGCGGCGCGCTTTTAGAACGGCTCCTGGCGGCGCTGGTGCTCCTCAACATAGCTTTCCGAGTGCTCCGCCAGCTTCAGTAGCGAGGGCAGTGCCTTAATGAGCGCACGAACGTCCTTTTGCGACATTGTCCGCACAATTTCGTACACCAGCGCACCCCAGTGGTCGATAAGTTGCTCCAGCAGCGTCTCGCCATCGCTGGAGACATAGAGGTTCTGCGCACGGCGATCCTTTGCATTGTTCTCGCGTTCAATCAGTCCGTTGTCGAGTAGACGGCGAACTGTTGCCGAAACGTTGGACGGGCGCAGGAAACGCAGGCGTGCAATGTCGGATACGCCGCAGCCCGGGTGGGTTGAAATAAAGTGCAGTACTTCCATTTCCGACTGGGAAATGTCCATCCTGGCATTCGGGCGCTCACCGAGGCGGCGAGTCGACGCAAGGAAGTCATACAGGCCGATGGAAATCTTCTGCACGCTTTCGCGCAGGGATTCATCGGACTCAGTCGAGTCATCCGCGGTGGGGAAGCCGCTCGCTGGCTCCGGGGTAGTGGTGCGCTGAGGGGAGCGTGCAGAAGTCATGATCTTCCTTCCCGACGTAATGAATTGATGTTCTGAATAAACACCTTATATCGTCGAAATAACTTTCTGTGGTGAAAATTTGTAGATTGAACAAAAAGTTAGACTCATAAGTGTTGTGCGGGTGCTTTATCGCCCATTTCTGCCCCTGATTTTAGGGGCTGGCAGCAAAGACTCCGCTTTACGACGGCCCCAGCGACACCCCCTAGTAGGAACTAGGCCTACGCGCTTTTCCGCCCGTTTATCTACACTTCGTAATCCACAATCACCGGAGCATGGTCGGATGCGCCTTTGCCCTGACGCTCTTCGATGTCGATGAATCCGGCGGACGCCTTTGCCGCGAGGTCGGGGGAGGCGAGCTGGAAGTCGATGCGCATGCCCTCATCCTTGAAAAAGCGGCCAGCCTTGTAATCCCAGTAGGTCCACTGGTTTGGGGTGAATTGGCGAGTTACTTCCTTCATGCCCGCCTGCTCCAGCGCATAGAAAGCTGCGCGTTCAGGCGGTGTGACGTGTGTTTTCCCTGCGAAGGCTGCCATTGACCAGACATCGCCGTCGGTCGGGGCAATGTTGAAGTCGCCGCCCATCATGAAGGTGGCCTCCGGGTCGTCGTCAAGCGTGGCGATGATGTGCTGACGGAGCCGCTCCAGAAATTCGAGCTTGTACTCGAAGTGCGGGTCGGTGATGTCGCGGCCGTTCGGGATGTAGAGGCTATGGACGCGCACGCCACCGCAGGTAGCGGCGATATGGCGGGCCTCCAATGCGGGAGTTGCGTCGGGGTCCTTGTTGAAACCCGGCTGACCGGGGAACTCTGCCTGGATGTCCTCAAGGCCGACGCGGGAGATGATGGCAACGCCATTCCACTGATTCAGGCCGTGGTGGGCGACTTGGTATCCCAGCTCTTCAAAAGCAGCGGTGGGGAATTGGTCGTCCTTGCACTTGGTTTCCTGGACGGCCAGGACATCAATGTCATTCCGGCGCAGCATTTCCACCATTCGGTCGAGGCGAGTTCGAGCCGAATTGACGTTCCAGACACAGATTCGCATATCAACGATTGTAAAAGGGGAACGAAACGGCGGCCTCATGCGTTGAACAAAGCAGTGACAAAATAGGCGGACAAAAACGGATAAGGTGGGCGGAAGCCCGGTAGGAAAGGGAGTTTCGAGGTTGGCTAACTGGGACGATCGCCGTTACGGCGGCGAGTACAGTCCGACGGATTACCTGGGTAGTAGTGGCAGGAACGCTTATCGGGAACACGACGCATATGCGGCGTACGATGCGGCAATGCCGTATCAGGAAGTGCCATATCCGGTAGCAAACATTCCGGTCGGCTATGAAAGCGGGTACCCCGCTAGCTATGGGGTGTCTTCCTTCGGTGAGCTCAGTGCTAATCCCAAAGTCGCGCCGCTGACCGCTCAAATGGCAGTACACCTGGGCTTTGACCCCAATCTGGCCAATGGCTCAGTGGCACGTCGTGGTGGTGCGCTGTTGGTGGATTCTGTCATCTACACTGCATTGATTGCCTCCATTGCAGTTCTCACTAGCATCGTGGGGACATCGGACAGCGGCGTAATGGTGATGCTGATCAGCCTCTTCCTCGGTCCCGGTGGTTTTTACCTCTACCGCGTGGCGGGGGACTCCATCTTCGACGGGTCGCCGGGTAAACACGCCATGGGCATGAAAATCGAAGGTGCACACGGGATGCCAGTCTCAGCCCGCGATGGTTTTGTGCGCAATGCCTGGATTCTGCCGTCGATGATTCCGGTCGCCGGTTGGTTTGTCTCTGCGGGCCTGGCCGGCTGGATTGCAATGGCTGCCTCACGCGATCCGCTGGGGAGAGGTCGTCATGAACTCTCGGTCCACACCCGTGTGGTGGAAAAGCCGGAGACGCGCGAGCTGCCGCGTGGGCAGCGCCGCATGGGCAATCGCATGGGTAGCAAAGAGCAGCAGGGCAAGCAGCTGAAGCGGATTAAAAGGGTTAAGCGCGGGAAGTAGGGCAATCAGGGCGAGCAGCGCAGGGCCGAAACGTAACCCCCGGCCCCTAAGCCCCTGTCAGCTCCGCGTAGCGGTGCCGGTGGTGCTCGGTAAAACCGAGTGTCCGGTACAGCGCAATGCCAGCCTCATTTGAGCCCAATACCTGCAGATATGCAGAATCTGCCCCGTGTTGTGTGCCCCAGTGCATCATGTGAATTCCCAGTAGGGTGCCAAGTCCTCGGCGGCGCATATCGGCTGCGACTTCCACAGCGGAGAACCCGAGCCACACACGGCCGTCGTCCGATTCGGTCAGCGTGCCGCGCGTAATGGCTACCGTGCGTATGCCTTCAGGCGCATTGTTGTCAGGCACTTGCAGGCGTCCGAAGCACATGCGGCCATCAATTTCATTGCGCAGAAGCTGTAGTGCATGCTCGGGCAGCGTGGTACCGCGGAAATGGTAGAGCCCCAGCCAGTCGTCGTCAGGTTGATCAGCGATATCCACCTGCACGTCTGCAAGCTCGACGCTGTGCTCATCGAGCACCTGTACGGCGCTGTGCTCATCAAGCACCTGTACGGCGCTGTGCGATTCAGCTGCCAATTCAGCAGGCGGCAAATCCCCATCGAGTGAGCGCGTCATAACCACAATGTCCGGCCCGACCGTCCACTCCGGCCCCGCGACCAGCGCCTGTGCAGGTTTGGCGATTCTATCCGGAATCGCAATCCGCACCGGCAAATCGTGGGAATCGTAAAACGACTTAATCTTCTCCAACGGCACCGGCTGAGTGCTGGCTCCGGGTTCGAGCGGCAGCGCGGAGTTGGAACGCTCCGTAATGCCATCGCCGGCTCGCAGCAGCCAGCCCGACTCCACCACATGCGCGATACCCGGGAAGGCCTTCGCTGTCGCAGTTTCCACGGCGCGAATATCCGAATTGCGCACCGGATGATCCGGCAGGGCCTTCACAATCAAAATGTGCTTATCGCTAAAGTCCACCGCTGCCACGGATTCGTCGGCACGCACGCCAGCACGAACCTGCGGACGCACGACGAACGGATCCATGCTGAGCACATGCCCAATGACGTCCGTAGTCTTCTTGCCGCTGGCCAATGCTTCTTCATCGGTCAGCGCGTGCCGCACAATGACACGACGTCCCACCGCCACTTCACCGACGCCCCAGCGGGAAATCGGTAGCTTCTGTGCTGCATTTTCGCTTGCCGACGACTCCAATTGCCTATCCGCCACGATCTAATCCTCGTGGCCGAACGGATCCGGATCCACGCCCGGCATCCAGGTCAGGCCGCCCTCGGTCCAACCGGCGCGCTTGATTTCCTTCTTGGCCATGCGCTTCCAACGACCGGTGAGGCAATCGGTGTAGAGGAACCCATCCAGGTGGCCGACCTCGTGCTGCATGCAGCGGGCGAAGAAACCGGTGGCCTCGATGCGGACCTCTTCGCCGTTTTCATCCAGGCCGGTGACAACAGCCTTCTCCGCACGGTTGGTGGGGAAGGACAGGCCGGGCACAGAGAGGCAACCTTCGTCATCGGAGCCGTCGTCGTTAGGCATAGTCTTCGGGATTTCACTGGTGGTCAGCACCGGATTGATGACGCAGCCGCGGTGCCAGACATCGTCGTCATCGGGGCAGTTGTAGACGAACAGACGCTTGCCGACACCCACCTGGTTGGCAGCCAGCCCCACACCGTGGGCGCGGTCCATGGTTTCGTACATGTCCTCGATGAGCTCACGCAGCTCGGAGGCATCCTCGGTCACCGGCTGGGTAGGAGTGTGGAGAACGGGGTCTCCGGCAATCACAATGGGACGGATAGTCATGCCGCTGATTCTACTCGGCGTCCATGTTTTCTAAATCGCCTGGTGATGCCTGAGTTGTGTCAGGGAGTTGTAGGTGGGGCGTAGGTGAGGCTGGGTGGCTAGATCTGACGATGTATCTTCACTAAGTATCTGCATAGACAGTGTCGTGCAGAATAGAGGATCAGGGCGAGCGAGAAGGAAAGCGGGGTGCGGAAAGTGGTGAACAAGAAGCCCATAGGTGGCAGCCACGAACCTGAGGCCGAGCGGCGGCTTGACTCATCCGAGCATCTCGGACTCGTGGGTGATACCAGCGGCATTGAACCCGTTTTGGCTCAGAAAATGCTGGATTTTGAGAAAGAATGGCTGAAAGTTGCCCGCCGTGGACCGCGTATGGCCGGTGCGCGGCAGGAGGCAATTCGGCGTCGCTTTGCCGAGGACTTTGGAAACAACACAATCCGCTACCACCAGGTACTTTCGCGACTTCTCGACTCTCCAGCAGCCGAAGCAGCCGAACCCGTGTTGGTTCATCGGCTGCGCGCCGTGCGGGACAACCACGACGCATAAGGTTCAAGTTTCACTTCACGGTTCGGCGGCAGAACATATAGGATGTGGGATGTGTCTGACCAACTAAACCCTCAGAATTCGCCGCGTCCGGGCCGTCATCGACTCGATGACGACTACGACGACTTCGATGAGTACAGCGATTACGCGGAGGCTCCCGCCGCTGGCGGCGCTCACGCGTACTCCGAGCCGTCGGATGCTCAACACGCAGCTCCCAGATCTGCGGCCTCGGCCGCTGGCGCAGCCGCTGCTGGTGCTACCGCTGCCGCCACTACCGGTGCTGGCTCTCGGGCTGCTGCTAGCAATTCCGCAGCTGCTGATGGTGCTGATGACGGCGACATCGGCGACGGTGCCGGTGATGGCCGCTACATGCGCGTTCTCGCTATCGTGCTGCTCGCTATCGGCGTGTGCCTGGTCGCCTACGGTGCCTACGCACTCAGCACGCGTGGCGACGATGCTGAGAACACCGGCCAGAATGACACCTCGGCATCCGCTCCGGCTGACTCTGGTGCGCCTGCTGACTCGGCCAACGGCAGTGATCCGGCAAAGGATGGTGCTGCTGGAGATGGTGACGGCGAGGTCCTGCCACCGCCGGCAAACGAGCCAGGCAAACCGGTTCCTCCCGCGGAGAATCCGCCGGCACAGGATGAGGCCAACGAAGCGCCACAGATTGACCGCAAGACTGTCAAGGTCAGTGTCCTGAACAACTCTGAGGTCGTGGGCCTTGCCGATGACCTGTCCAAGCAGATGGGCGAGCAGGGCTGGGGTGTCGGCGAGACCGGCAACGCTCCTGAAGAGAAGATGGGTGTGTGGGAGAAGACCACCGTCTACTTCGACCCGAGGAACGAAGAGGAAAAGGCCGCTGCTGAGCAGATCGCGCACGACAACGGTTGGGAAGCCGCACCTCGCGATGACCGTCTCCGGGACGCTCCGGCGGGAATCGTCGTGGTCGCCACTGACCCGGCTCACTAGACTCCCGGCCCACCGAACTTCGGTCTCTCACTAAGGTCTGCGGCCTAAGCGTCAAGACCTGCCACCGTGGTACGAAGCCCTCCCATAGCTTCCCAAGCCCCGCGTAAGCCACACATTTCATGGCTTAGGCGGGGCTTTTGCATATTTTGCAGTCTCAAACAGATCACGGCTGAAAAAGGGGTACTAGTATTCTGCTAGTAGCCAGTGAGGTCTGTGAGGTTTTTATGTTCGCCGTAATGCGTCGTCGCGTTGCTGTCGCCACCGCGTTGGGTTGTGCTGCAACACTGTTGGTTTCCTGCTCAGGGGTTGAATCCAGCAGTGACAAAGACGGGAACGCGGACGCGTCGTCAAGCACTGCGCCAGTGAGCGTAGATCCGGCTGCACCGAAGCTGACCGAGCGAGTCAGCGCCTATAACTTCATCCGCACAAACGACGACGGATCAATGAAAATGCTGGCAACTGTACAGGTCATGAGTGCCAAGGGGTGGATGGGTCTTTCCGACGAAAAAGGTCAGTTCACTACCTTGGATAAGGGTAAGTACACAGTGCAGGCGCGCGGTGCATCTGGCTGCAGTGGCATAGGCAGTCCCGCAGCTGAGGGGTTAGGTGTCATCGGCGAAGTGCACGTCGATGACAAACGGAATGCAGATGTCTGGAACGTTCCGTCCAAGGTGGATGAAGACAGTTTCACCACAGTTGCGCTTGTCGATTCCAACGGTGACCTTGCCTCCTGCGCAAAAACCGTCACCTGGACGGAGCCAACTGAGGAAAACGACTCCTAGTGTGAAAAAATAGCGGTATGACTGAGCAATTTTCCGGATCGGCGCAGCCATCTCTGGGAGTGGAATGGGAAGTGGCGTTCGTTGACCGACGAACGCGCGACACCGCCCCCGCTGCCGCCGAGGTGCTCGACATCATCGATGCGGAGCATCCCGGACATGGGCTCCAGCGCGAGTTCCTCGCCAACACTGTAGAGCTCGTCACCGGTGTGCACATGAACGTGCCCGATGCCGTAGCGGAGCTCCAAAGCCAGCTGGATATGGTTCTCGACGCCGCTGACCGCGTTGGGGTGGATGTGTGGTCATCGGGCTCGCATCCGTTCGCCCGCGGTACTGCTCAGCAGGTCAGTGCCAAGGGGCACTACTCCGAAATCATCAACCGCACTCAGTGGTGGGGGAACCAGATGATTATCTGGGGAGTCCACGTCCACGTAGGCATTAAAGACTCCGAACGCGTTTGGCCGATTATTCAGGCTCTGGCAACGAAGCTGCCGCACATGTTGGCGCTGTCTGCCTCCTCACCGGCCTGGAACGGCGAGGACATGGGTTACGCTTCCAACCGAAGCCTGCTCTACCAGCAGCTTCCCACCGCGGGTCAGCCGCCGGCGATTTACACGTGGCCCGAGTGGGAGTCCTACATGCACGACCAGTCCCGCTCCGGCGTCATCAATCACACCGGCTCGATGCACTTGGACATTCGCCCGGCATCAAAGTACGGCACCATTGAGATTCGTGTCGCTGACGCTACCTCTAACCTGCAGGAACTCGCCGCTATCGTGGCATTGACGCACTGCCTGACGGTTTACTACGACCGCATGTGGGAGGCTGGCGAGGAACTACCGTCACTGCAGTCCTGGCACATCGCCGAAAACAAGTGGCGCGCCGCTCGCTACGGGATGGACGCGTTGGTCATCGTCAATCGCGATACCGACGAGCGGTGGGTTCGCGATGAACTCCGTGAGCTTGTGGTTCAGCTCGCCCCGCTTGCCGACGAACTGGGCTGCCGAGCCGAACTGGAATTCGTCAACAACATCGTGGAAATGGGCGCGGCATACGAGCGTCAGCGCACTGTGGCGGATGCGGCCGGGGCGCTGCCTTCCATGGCTACCGAGGACGACGTACGAGCGAACGAAGAGCGCATTGGCCACACCCCGTGGCGGGCCGCTGTGGATCTTGCAGTGCAGGAACTGCGCGCCGGGCATCCGATAGCGCCTGCAGATTTCCACGAGCAGGTGAGCGACTAGCCGTCGTTAAGCGGTGTGTGCCTAGACAAAAATAGTGACTAGGCTTATAGCACTTTTGAGGTGCATAAACCTAGTCACTTTGTCATAAACCCAGTCAGTGACTTAAGGCCATTGTCCTCTCGTTATTCCCGGCTGTCATCGCGGGCCACGCTGTCCTCGTCGACGAGCCTCTCCTTGAACGCCTCGTGGCCAACGCGGTTACTAACAATCGGCGATGTACCCAGAGCAAACAGGATAATCAGGGTCAACAGAGCCAAGTCACTGCTAGTAGTTGTGTGAGCTGACGCGTGCGTGGCGACGTGTACAAGCGAGCCCGACAGCGTCAAAATTAGCCCCAGTGTTTGTGGCTTGGAGGATGCGTGCATCCGACTGATGGTGTCGCGGAAGCGTATCAATCCCACGGACGCTGCAACGCACAGTAGCATTCCGGTGAGAATCAGTGTGATGGCGATAATGTCTGCCACGAGAATCATTTGGATTCTCCCTTCGCTGTTTTCGGAGCCGTTGTCGGTGTTGCCTTAGGCGCCGCTTTCTGTGCGGTTTTCTTTGTGGCGACCTTTCCGGTTGCTTTCGTCGCACCCTTCCGGGAGCTCTTTGCGGGCTGCTTTCCGTCATCCGGAACACGGAACTTGGCGACCGCCAGCGAAGACAGGAAACCGAGCAGCGCAATGATGAGCATTGGGTAGACCACCGAAGTGTCCAAGCTCCAGGCCATGAACGCAGCGAGCATGCCCTGCAGCATTGCAGTCGTCGACTCCAGCGCCACCAGGCGGTCCAGCGAGTTTGGACCGGCAATCATGTGCCCGAGGGTAATCATCACCGCAATGAAATAGCCTGCGGCAGCCACTCCGAGCAGAGTGTTAAAAACTTCCGGGTTCATCGGCTACTCCTTTCGCTGCTCTTGTCACTGCTCACCTGGTTGTCACTTGGCACCGACTTGGTCGGTTGCTCGTTGACATCGCGGTTTTCAAACGCCCGAATAACCCGACGCTCGATTCGAGTCAGCTGGTTGATTTGCTCGGCTACCTTGCTCGTCGACGACGCGTCGAGAATGTGCATGGTCAGCGTCTTTTCCCGCTTGTCGATGTCCACGATGATTCCGCCCGGCTGCAAGTTAATCAGTGCCATTGCAGTCGTGAGCGAAATATCGTCATTGGTGCGCATAGGGACCTTGATGATGGCCGTCGGTGGTGGATCAGCTCGTCGGATGGCCAGCCAGGAGACACTGATTGAGGCCTTCACAAAGTCGATTGTCCAGGAACCGAACAGTCGCACCATGCCACCGAAGTTGATGTCCAGCGCGCTGTTTGGCGGGATAGGCATGGCGAGGTTGAGCAACGTGGCTACCAGGATTCCCGAAAGCACATTGGCAAATGTCACCTCGCCCCACAGCATGACCCAAATAATCACTGTGAATAAGAAGAGCAGGATTGAAATACGTGGTGGTCGCTTTGCAGCCACCTTGGCGCGCGCTTTACTCATCAGCTTTCACCTGCTCCTTCCAGCGTGCTGGTGGCACGTTCGGTCGCTGAATCCGACTTCCATGGGCTCTTGGTGCGGCCTGGGTTTTCCAGCTGCTCCAGGCCCTTGTCATCGGCCGAGTCGATACCGAGGACCGCTGCGCGGTACTCATCAACATTCGCGACGTTGCTTGCCGCTTCGGTAGCCACATTGGACAGTGGCCCGGCCAGAACGGTAACCCCCACAGAGGCAATCACCAGCAGGGCCGTCGGCATCACCATGCCGAGTGGCATCTTGCCGACGTCGTCACGCTCTGCGATAGCAACCATCTGAGTCCTTTCCCGGAGCGCGGCTGGCTGCGCAAGTACGGTGTCGCCCTCGGGGGCGTCGGAACGGTCGCGCCAGAAGGCCTTCGACCAGACGAGAATCATGGTGTAGAGGGTCAGCAGGCTGGTGATGATAGATCCCGCAACCAGAATCCATGCGGTGGCGGATCCGTTCTGTGCGCCGGCCTCGATGAGCATGACCTTGCCCAGGAAGCCTGAGAACGGTGGGATACCACCGAGGTTGAGCGCGGGCACGAGGTATAGCAACGCCAGCAGCGGCGACGTCTTGGCCAGGCTACCGAGGCTGCGCAGGGAGGACGAGCCCGCCTGGCGCTCGATAAGCCCGACCACCAGGAACAATGCCGTCTGCACCAGAATGTGGTGGACGATGTAGAAAATCGCGCCGCCGAGTCCCAGCGTATTGCCGACGGCAATACCGAAGATCATGTATCCGATGTGGGATACCAGCGTAAAAGACAAGAGACGTTTAATGTCATTTTGGGCCATGGCACCGAGAATGCCCATGAGCATTGTCGCTAGGCCAGCCCACATCAGGACGTCGTCAAGCCTGCCGTCTGGGAAAACGACACTGCGCGTGCGGATGATCGCGTAGACACCCACCTTCGTCAGCAGCCCCGCGAAGACCGCGGTAACCATCGACGGTGCGGTGGGGTAGGAGTCTGGCAACCACGCCGACAGCGGGAACACCGCCGCCTTCACTGCGAAGGCGACGAGCAGCACTGCGAAGATCGCGGTGCGGGTGCCATCGGGGATGTCCTCCATGCGCAGGGAAATGTGTGCGAAGTTCACCGTGCCGACCGCTTGATAAACCAGGCCAATCGCCAGCAGGAACACCATCGAGGACAACATGTTGACCATCACATACGACACGCCTGCGCGAATGCGTGACGACGATGCCCCCAGCGTGAGCAACACGTAGGAGGCTACGAGCAGAACCTCGAAGCCGACGTACATGTTGAACAGATCGCCGGCCAGGAAGGCCATGGAGACGCCCATGTTGAGCAGCATGTACGTCGGAACGAAGACGGAGATCGGCTCATCTTCGTCACCATCGCTAATACCCTGGCCGATGCCGAACCACATCACGGCAAAGAGGACCAGCTGAGAGACGGTGATCATCAACACTGCGAGGTTGTCGGCTACGAGCGTGATGCCGATTGGTGCGTCCCAGCCGCCCACCTGGACCGTGTGGACGCCGTGCGCGTAGATGAGATACACCAAGGCGCTGGCGACTCCCAGCAGGCTGCCGAGCGAGATTAGCGCGATCGCCTGCTGTGCTTTGGGAAAACGTGCCAGCAGCAGAGCAATTGCGGCGGTGGCGGCGGGGACGATGATAGGCAGCGGAATTAGTGCCAGAATTATTTGCTCAGTCGTCATCGTCGTCACCTCCTGGGGAGTTTGATGGCGGGGTCACGGGCTTTTCGAAACTGGCCGGACCGAAGCTATCGCCGGCCTCTGTGGGACGACCGGTGGTGGGATCGTCGGACTTGTCGTGGTCCGGAGCAGCTGATGGGTCGCTGGCCCGACGCATTGCCAGGCTGCGGTCCTCGTGGTCATCTTGCACGTGATCGCCGATGCGGTAGCGGTGCTGGCGATAGAGCAGAGCCAACAGGAATGCGGTCATGCCCATGGAAATAACAATTGCGGTGAGGATAAAGGCCTGGGGCAGTGAGTCTGCCTGAGCATCGCTGACCAGCGATTCCCTATCCCAAATTGGTGGCCGTCCCGGCGAACCAGAGCCAAGCAGGATGAGCAGGTTGATACCGTTGCCCATCAGCAACAGTCCCATGAGCATCCTGGTCAACGAACGATCGAGGAACAGGTACACCCCTGTAGCAATCAGCGTGCCGACAGTTGCTAACAGAACAAAATTGAGAATCACGGGTGTGTGTCCTTTCCTTCGGTCCTAGCTGGGGCTGTCGGTTCTGAAGCCTCTGAGGTGGCTGTGTTGGCAGAGTCTGCGGGTTTAGTGCCGGCAGGTTTAACGCTTGCGGGATTAGCGCCTGCGGACTTAACACCTGCGGGCTTAGCCGCCGCCAACTTGCTACGCAGCTGGCGGGACTGGCCGAGTGCGGCTCGATTCACACGACGTGAACGATCACGCTCAGCGCGAAGGTTTATCTGAGCATCGATGCCGCCGCCCAAACTGCGCAGGATGTAGACAATCGTGCCAACGACAATCATGTACACACCCAGGTCAAAGAGCATAGGGGAGACAACGGTGACGTCGCCGAGCAGCGGAATTTCCCGCGAGCCGTACCAGGAAGTCAGCGGAGCCCAACCCACGAACAGTGGCCATACGGCGCTAAGAGCCGACACCAGCAGACCGCCGCCGAGAAGTACCTCGGTAGGAATTGGCAGAGTTGCTGCCAGTTCACGATGCCCACCGATGAGATAACGCATGGTCAGTGCCAGCGCAGCCACGAGGCCACCTGCGAAGCCACCACCGACATCGTTGTGGCCGGCGAAGAAGAGGTAGATGGAAACCACCATCATGGCGGGGAAGAGCGCGCGCGATGCCACCAGAACCATGATTGGGTAGCGCAACCGCTCGGCTTCACCGGACTCATCGATGGTGTTCAACCAGCGGGTGTTGCGGCGAGCACGATTCCGCTGTGGCTTAATCTTTGAGCGCATGTGCATCGTGTGCGTGCGGAATACCAGCGAGGTAATCCCCAGCGCCACCATCACCAGCACGGTGATTTCACCGAAGGTATCCCAGGCGCGGATATCGACAAGAAGTACGTTGACCGCATTCTGGCCGTGCCCAATGTCGTGAGCCAGCGGCGGAATGTCGCCGGAGATTGGCTCAGTACGACGGGAGCCCATAGCGTAGGCGGCCAACACTGGGACAGTGACACCGACTGCGATGGCCAGCCATGCACGGTGTCGTATCCACCTCGGATTTGATGCCGGTGCCCGCGGCGAGAGCGTGCGCAGCACCAACACGAAAACAATCATTGAGACCGTCTCAACCAGCAGCTGCGTCAGAGCCAAATCAGGTGCACCGTACATGGCGAAGATAATGGCCAAGCCGTAGCCGGTCACACCTACCAGGATGACACCGGAGAGCCTGTTTTTCTGTTGGGTGGCGGCCAAAGCCGCGATGATCATAATCAACGCGACCGCGCCCTGCGGTGCAGAGTCCCACAGTTCCATCCGGAGCTCATCACGCTCACCGAGCAACAAGGCACCGATGGACAGCACGATGAGGGTCAGCAAAATGACCGCCTCATTCAACGGAAGGGAACCACGCTGGGTCGCAGCAGTGGCACGGAGAGAAAGACGGCGGGCCAAGTCCAGGATGCCGTCGTAAAGCGCATCGGCACTACCGAGAGCCGGCTGTTCAAACTGTAGCTGACGCACCAGTTTGCGCTGCCAGTGCATGATGCCACCTGTGATCAGAATTGTGGCTGTCAGCGCCAGAGGAAGGGTGAAACCGTGCCAGAGAGCCAGGTGCGATTCTGCTTCCGCATTCGGGTAGGCATTGGTGAGGTAGGGCGAGATAGTCGAGTCGAGGACGCGGGGAACCAGGCCGAAAACCAAACCTGCCAGCGCCAACAGCCAAGCCGGGCCAATCTGATCCCACGTCGGGGAATCCATCTCTGCCACGGCAGGGGAAGTGCCACCGCCGCTGGCGTGGGTGCTGGACTTGGTCGCAAACGCGGCGCGCAGCAGGTACAGCGAGTACGCTACGGTCAGAATCGAACCCACGACGAGGCCAATGGTGGTAAACACCGACGGCATCCCATGCAGCGGATCAGCATTGAGCGTGGCCTCCAGCGCAGCTTCCTTGGCGACGAAGCCGAAGAACGGCGGCACACCCATCATCGATGCAGCGGCGAGAATCGAAATCACCAGCAACTGCGGCGACTTTCTACCGAGCCCAGAGAGCTCACGGATATCGCGCGTACCAGTCAGCCTGTCAATTGTGCCCGCGACCATAAACAGCGCGGCCTTGAACATGGCATGGCCGAGCGTCAGTGCCAGGGCTGCCAGCATCGTCGCACGCGTGCCTATCGACGCGACTGTGATGATGAATCCCAACTGGCTGACAGTGCCATACGCCATAATCAGCTTGAGATCCTTCTGGCGCAGGGCCATCCAGCCGGCCATGATCATGGTCAAGAGGCCGAGCGGGATGATGATTGGCTGCCACGCGTTGGTGTCATTGAAGGTCGGCGCGAGCCGGGCAACCAGGAACACACCGGCTTTGACCATCGCTGCCGAATGCAGGAAGGAAGAAACCGGGGTAGGGGCGGCCATTGCACCGGGTAGCCAGAAGTGGAAGGGCGCGATAGCGGACTTCGACAGCGCACCAACGACCAGCAGGATTGCGGCCGTGGATACTGCCGTGGAGTCCAGCTGTGCCGCTGTCAGAGCGCCAGGCGCGGTGAGTTCGGAGAAGTTCCAGAAACCGGTGGTCACTCCCATCAGAACGATACCGACCAGCATGATGAGGCCACCCAGCGTCGTGACCAGGAGCGCCTGGCCTGCTGCGCGACGGGAGGAGGCGCGCTCGGCGTAGTAGCCCACCAGGAGGAAGGACAGAACCGAGGTAATTTCCCAGAAGACGAACATCAGCATGATGCTGTCGCTGATGACCAGGCCGTACATCGCCGCAGCGAAGGCGATCATTTGGGCTGCGAAGGAACCTACGCGGCGACGTTTGCCGAGTGGCGGGTTGATGAAGTAACCGGAGCAGTACACCAGTACGAGAAAGCCGATGGTCAAAACCAGCGTGCCGAAGAGCGATTCAATAGGACCTAATCGCAGGTTTACATCCAAGTGGATAATGGGCATCCACGAAAAATGCGTGACGGCGGGTTGCGTGAGTGCGGAAGTTTCCCCGTTGCCATTGTCTAGAGCTAAGCGAACGAGATGGGTGCCGGTGTAGATGGCACCGCCTGCCAGCGGGAGGCTGAGTACGAGGAACCCGCGGGTTCCGAGCCACTTAATCGTCCATGGTGCAAGCGCTGCCGTAACGAACAGGATGCACAGGAGAGAAGTCACTATTCCATAATGATTGGAACACGCCAGTTCATGCAACCCCGTTTTAGGGACTTAAGCATTTGAAGCGGTGTTAACCGAGTGTGTGAAAACGGTCAATTGTTTCTGGGAAAGTGAAAATTTGGGGGTGAGTTGTGGGGGGGGCGGAAGTTGGGCATTTTTTGGGGCTTGAGCGGCTGACTGCTCAAGCCCCAAATCAGTGCCATTACTGCCCCCAACACCACCCCACCCCAAAGGTCAATACATTGAACTTGGTGATTCATTGAACTGACCACTATTCTTGGCTGCCATGAGTATTAGCGTCCAGAACTTGAGCGTGAGCTACGGCGCGAACACCGCGATTCGGAACATCAGCTTCACCCTCGACTCCCCCGGCATGCACGGCATCATCGGCCCCAACGGCTCAGGCAAATCCACCCTCATGAAGGCGATGCTCCAGATCCTGGACAAACACAACGTCCACGGCACAGGCCCCACCGGCGCCCCTGCCGGCTACCCCGTCACCCTCGACGGCAAGGCCCCCGCCGAGCAGCGCCGCGCAATCGCTTATATCGAGCAGCGCTCTGACCTCGACCGCAACTTCCCCACCAGCGTCTTCGACACCGTCCTGATGGGCACTTACCCGCGCCTGGGTCTTTTCCACCGCCCCGGCAAGGCCGAACGCGAAGCAGCCACCCAGGCTCTCAAGGACGTCGACATGTGGGACTTTCGCCACCGCCACATCAGCGAACTCTCGGGCGGACAGTTCCAGCGCGTCCTCTTTGCCCGCGCCATCGTCCAGGACGCGGAGTACATCTTCCTGGACGAGCCCTTCGTCGGCATCGACGTCCCCAGCGAGAAGACGATCGTGACCCTGCTGCGGCAGATGGCGGACGCGGGCAAGCACGTCGTCGTCGTGCACCACGACATGAACACGGTGCGCGGCTACTACAACGACCTCATCGTCCTCAACGGCGAGCTCGTCGCGGCGGGTCCCACCGAGGAGGTCTTCGTCCCCGACGTGCTGCAGAAGGCCTTCGGCGCGCTCGTCATCCGCGAGCCGTCAGCACCAGCCCACCCCACGCCACGGCAGGCAGCCCTCCAGGAGGAGACAGCATGATCGCGGAGTTCCTCGACTCACTACTCAGCCACGGCTACCTGCAAAAAGCGCTGATCACCTCGGTGATCGTGGGCGTGGCCTGCGGCATCGTCGGCAGCTTCATCGTGCTGCGCGGCATGGCCCTGATCGGCGACGCCATCTCGCACGCCGTACTACCGGGGGTCGCGGCCTCCTACCTGCTCGGCACGAACCTCTTCCTCGGGGCGGTGGTCGCGGGTCTACTCGCCACACTGGCGATCGGGCTGATCAGCGAACGCTCCACTGTGAAGAACGATTCGGCGATCGGCATCGTCTTTTCCACCTTCTTCGCGATCGGCGTGCTGCTCATGGCGAAAGCGCAGACGGCGACGGATCTGACGGAGATCCTCTTCGGCAACGTCCTGACCGTTCAGGACGCCGACCGCAACCTCTCGATCGGTATTGCCGCTGCCGTGCTGATTCTCACGCTGGTCTTTTACAAGGAGCTCAAGCTCAGCACCTTCGACCCCGTCATGGCGCAGTCGGCTGGCGTGCCCGTGCGGGCAATCCACTACGGGCTGATGGTGGTGCTCACGCTGGTGACGGTCATTTCCCTGCAGACGGTGGGCGTGATCCTGGTGGTCTCCCTGCTGATCACTCCGGCGTCGGCGGCGTACCTGCTGACGAACCGGCTGGGAGTGATGATCGGGCTTTCAGTGGCGATCTCGGCGCTCAGCTCCGTAGTGGGGCTGTTCCTGAGCTATAGCTACAACGTGTCCTCCGGCGTGACGATCGTGCTGACCGCCAGCGCGCTGTTCCTGCTGGCTTTCCTCTTCGCGCCAGGCAAGGGACTGATTGCTCGCTCGCTGGGCAATAAGCCACTGGCCGCGCTGTTGGCCCTCCTGGTGGGCGGTGCCCTCGTGTTCGGGGCCGTGACCTTCTCGACGGAGGAGAAGGCAGACGGTGAGCAGCTGAACGTCGTCACCACCTTCACGCTGCTGGCGGACCTGGTGGAGGAGATCGGCGGCGAGGCGGTGGACGTCCATAACCTCGTGCCGACCGGCACGGACCCGCACGACTACGACCCCCTGCCCGCGGACCTGGATGCGACGAGCGACGCCGACCTGCTGTTCTACAACGGGCTGAACCTCGAGGGCGGTGAGCACGGCTGGCTCGCGAAACTGAAAAACACCGCGGGCCTGGACGATTCCCAGATGGTCGAGGCCACCAAGGGCGTGGAACCGAAGTACCTCAAGGACGAAAAGGGCAATCAGGAGATCAACCCGCACGCCTTCCTGGACCCGACCGTCGGCATCGCGATGGCCGAGAACGTGACCGCGGCGCTGGCCGAGGCCCTGCCCGAGCGTGCCGAGCACATCGAGGAGAAGGGGGCGGAGTACAAGGCCATGCTGGAGAGCATCGACGCCGACTACCGCGAGCAGATCGGTGCGCTGCCGAAGGAGGATCGTGTGCTCGTGGCCAGTGAACATGCCTTCCAATACATGGTCGACACCTACGGCATGGAGCAGCTGTATATCTGGCAGATCGACACGGATGAAAACGGCTCCCCCGCGCAGATCGGACACCTCGTGCGCCAGCTGAAGGACAAGCGCCCGAAGCACCTGTTCGTGGAGTCGAACGTGGATACGCGCCCCATGAAGACCGTCTCGAAGGAGGCCGGGATTCCGATCTTCGACGAGCCACTGCACTCCGATGAGCTCGGCAAGCCGGGCACGGTCGCGGGAACCTACGAGGATTTCCTGCGCAGCAACTTGAAGACCATGATCGCGGGGCTGAAGCGCTAAAACGCGAATGCTCGAGGCCCACATGCGTTGGGCTTCCCCGGTCGCATTCCCGTTACCTTGTGAGTGTCCCCGATAATGGGGATAGTCGCTGGTCCCGGTATGGCTTACCTGCCCTGTAGTTTCCATAATCCGGGGGGGGGTGTTGCCGCCGGGTGCCAGGACTTCGATGACAGCTGATAGGGACACGGCCAGTTTTAAACTAGGTCTCTTTGTAACGTGGGTGCTTGCAACGAAGGTCATGACACCAGCGACTGGAACAACGCCATACCCATCTCGTTTTCTAGGAGCTCATCATGTCTCCGGAGCATTCCATCGACATATTCCTTGGGTTAGACGTCGGCAAATCTGAACACCACGCCTGCGCCTTAGACCGTGATGGCAACAAGGTCTTCGACAAACCGTTGCCTCAACTCGAATCCGAACTAGCAGGCGTTTTTCACCAGCTTCAGAAGCTTGGCACCGTGCTCGTGATCGTCGACCAACCCAACACCATCGGCGCACTACCGATTGCTGTAGCCCGGGACTGCGGTTGCGAAGTCGGATACCTGCCAGGTCTTGCGATGCGCAAAGCTGCAGATCTCTATCCGGGACGTGCAAAAACAGACAAACGCGACGCATTCATCATCGCCGACACCGCCCGCACAATGCCCCACACGCTACGTGCCGTCGACCGCAATGATGAGGTACTCTCCGCCCTAAAGATGCTGTCCGGCTTCGATGATGACATCGCCCGCGATTGCACTCGCACTGTCAATCGGCTTCGCAGTGTCCTCACCCAGATCTACCCCAGCCTGGAACGAGTTTTTGCTGGTAGCACCCTGACTCGCACGCCGATCCTGGAATTATTGATCCATTACAAGGGACCGCAGGGGCTAAAAAGAGCCGGATACCAACGAGTGTTGAACTGGATGATCAAGCGCACACGTAAAGACCCCACCCCGCTGGTAGACGACATTTTTACAGCGCTGAAAGCTCAAACAGTCACCGTGCCTGGAAGCGATGCCGCCGAGTTAGTAATTCCTCAACTGGCTGCAAACATCCAGGCCCTCAAAGAGCAACGAAACACCATTGCTGAGCAGGTTGAAGAGATGCTCGCTGATTTCCCTCTTTGTGAGGTCTTGATGAGTATGCCCGGAGTCGGCATCAAGACCGCAGCGCAGATCCTTCTTGCGATCGGTGATGGCTCCGACTTCGCTAGTGCTGGCCACTTAGCTGCTTATGCTGGAATAGCACCCGTGACTAGACGATCCGGTTCGTCGATCAGAGGTGAATTCCCGGCACGGTCAGGCAATAAACGACTGAAAAACGCCTTGTTCTACTCCGCATTCGCAGTTATCCGCAGCCACGAACCGTCACGGCGGTATTACGAACGCAAACGCGCTGAAGGAAAACGCCACAACGCAGCAGTCATCTGCCTGGCACGACGCCGATGCAATGTCATCTACGCGATGCTGAAAAACAAGGAGTTCTTCCGCGAAATCCCGCCACGCCCCGTCGCCGCATAAAGCCCCAAAGACGAAGCCGACCAGCACACGCTGGCCGGCTCCTAGGCACGCCTAAGAAACTACTCCCAAGACTGTGCTCGTCAACATCGGTCTGGCACTTGACAAAAACATAGGGACACCCCCCGTTTACTAAACGAGCAGCATCCGCGTCCTACCCATGCAGGCGGTTAGCAGCGCAGACCAAAGCGGAGAGCACGGAAGCCTCCGGAGTCTGGCCGAAGCCCATGGTCCACACATGGTCATTGTTGTGGCCTGCATAGACAAAGGTAGCGGTAGCTTCGAAGATTTCGAACTGGTGGAATTCCACGATTTCCACGCGGTAACCTGCATCAGCCAGCAGATTAGTGCAAGCCGACACCGGCCCCATAGCGGTAATCTCCTGGGTGAAGGTGTGGGTGTGGTCGTCCTTGTCGGTCAGTGTTAAGTCAGCGTTGAAATTCCAGCGCCCCAGGGTGCCGCGGGTTGCCTCGAAATTCTTGATCTGAACCGGGCCGCTCGTGGGGGAGTAGGTGTCCTTGAACTTCTGCCAGTTCATGCCACGAGCTTCTTGCCTTAAGCCTCGAGGCAGGCGATGTCCGAATCGAGCCCTAAATGGATCGTCGGAATAAGTTCGCACATTGCCGTCGTCCTGGTGCTCCAACGAAGGGCGCTTGCCCGTGAACGTCGTCGAAGTGGACATGTTCTTCTGGGTGCGAGTGGGAAACATTCTTTTCTGGTCCTTTGCTTAGTTGCTTTTGCTGTGAGTGGCGGACCAACCAAGTGCTTTGAGAAGTTGCGGCCAGAGACCCCGTGTGGAGGGGTCAGTCCTGTCGGCCTCCACCGGGGTTCGTAGCCTTCGCTACTCGAATAAGAATGTTCTGCTGCATGGGTGGAACCTTACTACAGGTAAAAGATGTGACACAAGTCATTCAATCAATATCTTTGGTGGATTCTTTGCTGTCCCCGTTAAATTCCGTTGACAGAGGCCAGGAAAACCGCCTCGCCAATAGCGATGTCGCGAATCTCGTTCGGGTCGACCGATTCATCAGCCGAGTGAATGCGGGCCTGTGGCTCTTCCACACCGTAGAGTGCGATGTCAGCACCTGGTACGGCCTCCAGCAAAGTGGCGCACAGCGGAATCGAGGCTCCCTCGCCCATGCTTGCCGTCTCCTTGCCGTAGGCGGCCGACAGGCTGTCGGCAACCAGCTGCACAACCTTGCCCTCAACATTGGCCCGGAATGGGTTCGCTAGCTCGTCGCGCTCGACCGTCACCTTCACGCCCCACGGAGCATGCGCGCGCAGGTGATTCTCCAGTGCCTCCTGTGCTTCGGCCGGGTCGACGCCGCTTGGGATGCGGAAGTTGATGTGCGCCATAGCAGTCGATGAAATTGCGTTGACAGCATTGGTCGCTGGTGGGCAGTCGATTCCGGTCACAATCACAGACGGGCGAGCCCAGGTCAGGTCAGAGACGGAAGCGTCCTCGTTGCTAATTAGGTCCACGCCGTCGAGTACACCTGCGTCGGCGCGGAAAGTCTCTGGCGCGTAGTCCAGCCCCTCCCAGCGCTGCGAGCAGTCCAGGCCGTCAATAGAGGTAAAGCCATTTTCATCGCGCAGGCTGTCGAGCATACGAATCAACGCCGCCAGTGCATCCGGAGCTGCGCCGCCGAACATGCCCGAGTGCACCGGCTGCTCCAGCGCATCGACGCGAACTTCCACATCGGCGGTGCCGCGCAGGGTGGTCACGAGTGTCGGCTGGCCAACCTCGGCATTGCCGACATCCGCAATGAGGATGACGTCGGCGTCGAAAAGCTCCGGCTGCGTGGCGATGAGGTTGTTCAGGCCCGCCGATCCGCGCTCCTCGGAGCCTTCCACGATGAGCTTGATGTTTGGCATGTCGACGCGGCCCGCAAGCGCGTCGTCACGCAGCGCGCGCAGCGCAGCTAGGTGCATGACCACGTTGCCCTTGCAGTCGGCAGTACCGCGTCCGTACCAGCGACCGTCGCGCTCATCGAGCGTCCACGGATCCGCGGTCCAAGCGGATTCGTCGCCCGCCGGCTGGACGTCGTAATGGGAGTAGAGCAGTACGGTCTTCGCGCTTTCCGACGACCCGGGGACGAAACCCGACAGTGCAATCGAGCCGTCGACGGTGTGGTGCGCCTCCAGTTCGATGCCCAGCTCTGCGTACATGTCGGTAACCGCCTTAACTGCGTCAATGCAGGCCTGCTTGGTTTCTTCGGTGCCGTGTACGGAGGGGAAGGCCACCAGCTCGGTCAGCTGGGTGCGGATGGTCTCGCGTTGGCTGGAGATGTGGTCTCGCAGGGTCTCCGTGAGTTCCTTATTAATAATGCTCATGTGCGACAGTGTAGGCGCACAACCATGATGGCGTTGGAAGTGGCATAAGGAGTGACGCCAGGAGTGACAATGCTTAACCTTGCACTCGATGGGGTTGAGTGCTAGAAAAGTGAATTAGCACTTGCTCTAATTGAGTGCTAATAAAAACAACTTCACACCTTGTGTATGCGTGTGCTGAAACAAGTGTTGAAAAGTCGTTAAAAAGTACAGTGTTGACTCCGGTGATGGAGAGGGCGGCGCTTCCCTCGAATCACATGCCGTCGCGGGCGCCTGGGTCAACTTCCAATGTAAGTGCCACATAAATAGACGGAGGATTCTTCAAACCTCATGGCTAAGATGATTGCATTTGACGAGGAGGCCCGCCGCGGTCTCGAAACGGGTCTGAATACCCTGGCAGACGCTGTCAAGGTTACGCTGGGCCCGAAGGGTCGCAACGTAGTCCTCGAGCGCAAGTGGGGCGCACCGCTAATCACCAATGACGGTGTCTCCATTGCACGTGAAATCGAACTTGAGGATCCTTACGAGAAGATCGGCGCTGAGCTGGTCAAGGAAGTTGCCAAGAAGACCGACGACGTCGCTGGTGACGGTACTACTACCGCTACCGTTCTGGCTCAGGCTCTGGTTTCCGAGGGTCTGCGCAACGTTGCTGCTGGCTCCAACCCGATGGGCATCAAGCGCGGCATCGAGAAGGCTGTCGCGGCTGTTACCGAGAAGCTGCTGGAGTCCGCTAAGGACATCGAGACCAAGGAGCAGATTGCTGCTACCGCTGGTATCTCCGCTGCTGACCCGGCTATCGGTGAGCTGATTGCCACCGCTATGGACAAGGTCGGCAAGGAAGGCGTCATTACCGTGGAAGAGGCCAACACCTTTGGTCTCGACCTGGAGCTGACCGAGGGTATGCGCTTCGACAAGGGCTACATCTCCGGTTACTTCGCCACCGACATGGAGCGCCAGGAGGCCGTTCTGGAGGATCCGTACATCCTCCTGGTTTCCGGCAAGATCTCCAACATCAAGGACCTGCTGCCGCTGCTGGAGAAGGTCATGCAGTCCGGCAAGCCGCTGCTGATTATTGCTGAGGACGTCGAGGGTGAGGCTCTGTCCACCCTGGTCGTCAACAAGATCCGCGGCACCTTCAAGTCTGTCGCTGTGAAGGCTCCGGGCTTCGGCGACCGCCGTAAGGCAATGCTGCAGGACATGGCTATCCTGACCGATGGCCAGGTCATCTCTGAGGAGGTCGGACTGTCGCTCGAGACCGCTGACCTGCCGCTGCTGGGTCGCGCTCGCAAGGTCGTCGTCACCAAGGACGAGACCACCATCGTCGAGGGCGCTGGCGAGCAGTCCGCTATCGAGGGCCGTGTCAACCAGATCCGCGCTGAGATCGAGAACTCCGACTCCGACTACGACAAGGAGAAGCTGCAGGAGCGTCTGGCTAAGCTCGCCGGCGGTGTTGCAGTTATCAAGGCTGGCGCCGCAACTGAGGTCGAGCTCAAGGAGCGCAAGCACCGCATCGAGGATGCCGTCCGCAACGCAAAGGCTGCTGTGGAGGAGGGCATCGTCGCTGGTGGCGGTTCCGCACTGCTGCAGGTTTCGCACGTGCTTGACGACGAGCTGGGTCTGACCGGCGACGAGGCAACCGGTGTCCGCATCGTGCGTGCGGCTCTCGCAGCTCCGCTGCGCCAGATTGCTCTGAACGCTGGCCTTGAGGCCGGCGTCGTCACCGAGAAGGTTGCTTCCCTGCCGCAGGGCGAGGGTCTGAACGCTGCTACCGGCGAGTACATCGACCTGATGGAAGCTGGCATCAACGATCCGGTGAAGGTTACCCGCTCCGCACTGCAGAACGCTGCTTCCATTGCGGCTCTGTTCCTGACCACCGAGGCTGTTGTCGCTGACAAGCCGGAACCGGCTATGCCGGCAATGCCGGGTGGCGACGAGATGGGCGGCATGGGCTTCTAAAAGAGGTCCCAACTGCTTGAGTTAGCCTTAAAAATCGCCGCTGAGGGGTGTCCCTCAGCGGCGATTTTGCTCTGTAACTTGAGAAAGTTTAAGTCCCCGAACCCACCCTCGTCGCATCAGATGCCTCAGCGCTTGGTAGTGAAAAATAACCGATGATCTGTACCCATGTACGCAATGCCGAGGACTGTCTGTTATTAATCCTGCTGCCTCAGTACAGAGGTGAGATCCTTGGAGTCCCTTTAAGGCCAGGGACAGGCCGTCGCGCTCGCCGACAATCTGGATGCAACTACCGACTTATCAAAGTGTGAAATTCTTCTGGTCTCGCTACCGAACCCTGCCACTTTGCTATTCGGCCGGCTTATTCGCGGCCTCGATAAGCTCGGTTGACCAGTTCGCCTGCTGAATACGGGTATCCAAGTCCCGGTATTCCTTCGCCGCCTTGTCGGCTTTCTGGCGCAGCGACCGGATATCCACAGTGGCGACATAGCGAATCTCCGAAGCTGAGTATCGATCCCGCCGACCCGAGCCCTGATCGGCTGCGGAGGTGTAGAACCGCCGCCGTGTTAGCAGGTGGTCGCGCTTCGCAAGTGCGTCGCTAAGCGTTCCGTCCTCGAAGGCAGTAGCGGAATTCGTTGCGTTAATCGAGCGCACCAGCCATTCGAAGCGCGCCATCAGACGCTCGGCTTCGGCAATAAGCGCTTGCGGATCTTCATCAGGCGTATCGCCTTCCTGCACCTGCGCCACCAGCGCGAGACGGCGATTAATCTCAGCCAGCCGGTCGGAAACTTCGGATCGTGCGGCAAGAGCCTCGGATAACAACATGGCATTTATTGTACGCGCAGTGCTTATCGACGGTCGCTGCGTGCAGTCCCACCCCCTCAATTTCGGTAAGACGGAACGTTAACTGCTGGGAAATTGCAGGTAAGGGCACCCGCATGGGGGACGTGTGGTAGAGAAATTCAGTAGGATAAGGGGTATGGCTGACAAGAATGAAGAGGAATTCCACATCGTCGATTTGGCGAAGACCGAAGGTTACGTCGTCGATGATTCTGATGAGGACGATCCGGTACTGGTCACTCCAGACGGTGAGCGGGTTGATACCTGGCGCGATGGCTACCCGTACGAGGAGCGCATGACGCGCAAGGAATACGAGTCTATTAAGAGGAAGCTGCAGATTGAGCTTCTGAAGTGGCAGAACTGGACCAAGGAAACTGGTCAGAAGCACATCATCCTCTTCGAAGGCCGTGACGCCGCTGGTAAGGGCGGTACCATTAAGCGCTTTAACGAGCACCTGAATCCGCGTGGTGCTCGAACTGTGGCTCTGGAAAAGCCGTCGCCGCGTGAGTCCACCTCGTGGTACTTCCAGCGCTATATTGAGCATTTTCCGTGCGCTGGCGAAATCGTCTTCTTCGACCGTTCTTGGTACAACCGTTCGGGCGTTGAGCGCGTGATGGGTTTCTGTACTGAGTCTCAGCATGCAGAGTTCCTGCGTGAGGTTCCGATGCTGGAGAACATGATTCTGGGCTCCGGTATTTCGCTGACCAAGCTGTGGTTCTCGGTGACCCAGAAGGAGCAGCGCACTCGCTTCGCTATTCGCCAGGTCGACCCGGTACGTCAGTGGAAGCTCTCTCCGATGGACCTCGCATCGCTGGACCGTTGGGGTGACTACACCCGCGCGAAGGAAGAGCAGTTCCGTTACACGGATACCGATGAGTCCCCGTGGATTACCATTAAGTCCAACGACAAGAAGCGTGCCCGCATCAACGCGATGCGTTATGTGCTGAGCAAGTTTGAGTACACGGAGAAGGACCACGAGCTGGTCGGTACTCCGGATCCGAAGATTGTTAAGCGTGGCCGTGACCAGATTGGTGACTAGCTCGGTGGTCCGTGACTGACAAAGTTCTTGTCTAGAAGAAACGCCCGTAGGAGTGCTCAGGCACTCGGCGGGCGTTTTCTTATGGCTGGCGGCGGCGGGGCGATGCCCTTACGGCTGACGACGGCGGGCCAGTGCAAGTTAGTGACTGAGTTTATGTCAAAAACGGCCAGAAAATTGGCCGGTAGGGTCAGGCGGTCATTGCATCATGG